>NZ_JAXHDD010000051.1:0-28072 GCF_037072025.1 Pseudogracilibacillus sp. SO30301A
TCTATCGGTTGTTACAGGGGGATCAATATTATTTTTATATGAAAATACATATCTACTATTACTTATTCCAGTAGTGATGTTTGTGCGAATGGCGCTAAATGCAATTGACGGCATGTTGGCAAAGGAACACAACATGAAAACTAGACTAGGAAATATATTAAATGAATTGGGAGATGTTGTTTCCGATGCTTGTTTATTTCTTCCTTTTGCATGTATTCCAGGGTTTTCTGTCATCCTCATAGTCTTGGTCGTTATCGTATCAATGATAAGTGAGATGGCTGGAGTGATGGGGATTGTCATAGGAGCAAGTCGACGTTATGACGGACCTATGGGAAAAAGTGATCGGGCATTTTTGTTTGGGCTGCTAGCTATTTTTGCTGCGTTTGACTTGTTACTAGGTTTATGGATTTCACTCATTCTTACAGTAATGATTTTTCTTATGATAGTGAATATTTTTATTCGGACTCATAGGGCATTAAAGGAGGTCAATTAATTGCCATTTGATGCAATTTCTAAAGAAGTTGGCGTTGTATTACTTGGTATTTTAGGTTTATTGGTTTTTTCTAGTATCATTGCATTTATTTTAACCAGAATGAACCGAGATAAGGATTTTACAGAAGTGAATGCAAGAATTAAATCTTGGTGGGTCATGGCAGTCGTCTTTACGTTGGCAATTCTTATTAATCATAATGTTTCTTTACTATTTTTAGCCTTTTTATGTTTTCTTGCATTTAAAGAATATCTTTCGCTTATCCCCACAAATCGGGCACACCGTAAAATATTGTTCTGGGCATATCTAGCTATACCGATTCAATTTTACTGGATTTATATTGGCTGGTACGGGATGTTCATTATTTTCATTCCAGTATATATGTTTTTATTTTTACCAATACAGATGATCTTGATCGGGGAGAATAAAGGGTTTTTACGGACGATGGGTTCAGTCCATTGGGGATTGATGATTATGGTTTTTGGACTTAGTCATCTTGCTTATTTGCTCGTGCTTCCCGGGACGTCAGGTACAAACGCGGCTGCCGGGGCTGGGCTCGTACTTTATATTGTTATCTTAACTCAGTGCAATGATGTGGCCCAATTTATTTGGGGGAAAATGTTAGGAAAACATAAAGTTATCCCAAAGGTGAGCCCAAATAAAACGTGGGAAGGGTTAATTGGCGGAATTATCACGTCAGTGGGGCTCGCGCTATTGCTTGCTCCGCTCCTGACTCCGCTAACGTTCCCTGCGACATTGTTTACCGGATGTTTAATTGGCTTAACTGGATTTATCGGGGATGTGAATATCTCTTCTTTGAAAAGAGATTTGGGAATTAAAGATACAGGACAAACCATACCAGGTCATGGCGGTATTTTGGATCGGGTGGATAGTTTAACATATACGGCGCCGTTATTTTTTCATTTCATTCGTTATTTTTATTTTACATAAAGGAGCTACAAATTTATGATTGTTAGGTGGTTGTTTTTTACACTTATTATTCGGCCATTTATCACAATTGTTCTCGGTTTAAATGTGCGTCGATTAGAAAATTTGCCTACAAAAGGACCTGCTGTAATTGTGGCAAATCATAATAGTCATTTAGATACACTCGTTTTAATGACGCTTTTTAAAGGGCGGAAAATTCATCAAGTTCGTCCGATTGCTGCAGCTGATTACTTTTTGAAAAATAAATTAATCTCATGGTTTGCGCTTTCATATTATTCATATTATCCCACTTGATCGGAAGCCGAAACGTCGTGAAGGTCTTTTTAAGGGAGTCTATGAAGCGCTGGATCAAAATCATATTGTTATCTTGTTTCCAGAAGGGTCACGCGGAGAACCAGAACAGGTTGCAAGGTTAAAATCTGGTATATTTTATTTGCTAAAAGAACGTCCCGATGTACCAATTTATCCAGTGTTTATGCATGGATTGGGTAAATCATTGCCAAAAGGAGAGAGAGTTTTCGTTCCGTTTTTTTGCGATGTTTTTATAGGGGAACCATTTACATGGATAGACAGTAAACGAGAATTTATGAAAAAGCTGGAGGAAAAGATGAATGGGCTTGCTGCAGAAGGGAGTTTTCCGAAATGGGATTACTGATGATGGGGATGATTTTGGCATTTTTGTGGGGATTCGCGGAAGCAACCTTTTTCTTTATTATTCCAGATGTCATTATCACCTTACTCGCTCTTCACGGATTTCAATCTGGGTTAGATGCTAGTTTGTTAGCTTTGGCGGGGGCTTTACTAGGTGGAAGTGGAATGTATTGGTGGGGAAGATTTCATGAAAAAAAAGCATATCGTTTTGTGTTAGGAGTGCCTGCAATTGGGGAAAAAATGATGCAACAAGTTCAAATAGGCCTGAAAACAAACGGATTATTTGCAATGGTGCTCGGTCCACTTAGAGGAATTCCATATAAATCCTATGCTGTCCTTGCACCAAGGGTTGGAATTGGATTTATTTCTTTTTTGGTTGCTAGTATTCCAGCTCGTTTTATACGTTTCATATTGACTGCTTTGCTAGCATGGGCATTAGCAGAAAAAGTATTTCCTAGCTTTCCAATGAGCGTTAAATATGTAGTCTGGTCAATTGTCTGGGTCATTGTATACATAATATATTTTCGTCTGCATCCATGGAGTGGTGATAAAAAGGAAAAGTAAGTAAGATAGACTGGTCACGTTAAATGAATATGATTAAATCACCAAGTGATATGAATACTATTTAAGGCTAGTGATCATTATAGTATTTGGCCTCATCTTTTTACTAGGATTGATTTTTGTATACAGCGATCCCTAACGGAGTAAGAATGGGCGGTAGTACAGTAGAACACACACATACTGTGGAAATAATTGTTAAGTCGAAGATTGAAGATGTAAAGGGGATTGGGAAGGGTAATACTGTAAATTATCAAATTGATGATATAATTGTGAATGGGAATGTCGATGTAACTAAATTGATTAAGATTAATAAAATGCTATTCAGAATAATATATTTAGTGTAGATGAGCTTGCTGAAATTAGTAAAAAATGTCCGAATTAGGTATTTCTAAAGAATATTATGAAGCATTAATTAAAATAGATTTTGGTAAGTATCTTAGGGACTAATAGGTGATCACCTAATGCTTATCTTACAAGTGGAATGTATCGAATATTTCTAGACGGTTGTTTATTTTTAGAAGAGCTATCTGATTTAGGTAGACTCAAATCTATTGAAAAACGAGTCGGTCAAGGAGTATATCAAATTGTTGATCCGTATTTACTGGAATAATTTGAGGGTTTTTGGGGGACGCCTAGAGTGCAGCAATTAAATTCTTGAAAAATATAAAAGGAGAGCATTGTTAGAACCACCATCATTTAATAAATCATCTGAAAAGGCCTGTGGATAAGGTGGAGTTATTCACAGTTCGAAATGCAGGATTAATAAACACGTAAGAGTGAAGCTCCCCGAAATTAGACCAACAATCTAATCTCGGGGGTGTTTTTATAAATAATAGAAGTCTTTCCATGATAATTAAACTATTTCCCAATTTTAGTTCCGAATAATCCGCCGTCCTAAACAAGATTCTTTCCTCGTCATGCTCCTTTTTAAATTAAAAATAAAATCTTTCTTGATGAATTGAGTGTGTGCTTGATCATAAGCCTTATTTCCTAAACTCCTATTTTATCCTATTTTAAATTGGTAAAAAACTCCTACAAACGATGTGGGTTGGAAGAAAGTATGGCAATTAAATACTGCATAGTCATCCTCATGAAAAACTTAAAATTAATGGTAATATAAAAAGGATATTTAGCGGTAAAATGCTCGTACTCTCTACGTTTATTTGAAGGAAAAGAGGGATGGTTAATTGATTGAATTTCTCCAACAGTTATTTAGAAGAAAAACGGAAGCGGAAAGAAAAAGAGATGAATACTATAAGTTGTATACTCGACTTGGAAATATATTGGAGGAACATGATCGAAAGGTAGAAGAGTTCACGAGTGCATACAACAGTTACCGGAACTCAGATCCTTATCTTTCACCATCGAAAATCCCATCCAACGACTTTGTTGAAAAACTCAAACAATTAAATGAACGATTAGATGCTCAATTTGAGAACGAGAAAGGGAAACGATTGAATTTGGTCATTGCGGTAAATCGTGCATATGGTCGGTATGAGTATTATCGGAGTTTAGCTATTACAGAAGCCGAAAATTATGAGAGAGCAAAGAATAAATAAAGGAGTCAATAATAATGGACGACGTGGTCATTGATCAATCCAAATTAGAAGAGGCCAAACAACTTGCAAGCAAAGTGGAAAACAGTGTGAAACGAACCCATATGTATTGTGAAACATTAGTTTCTACCGTTGCTTCCTCGACTTGGAAAGGGAAAAGCAAAGACGCATTTTTGTCGTATATCGAAATTATCGAACAATATCATGCCGAGTTATACGACGCAGTAAAGTTACAATCAACCGCCATAAAAAACTTAGAAAATTATATTGCAGAGTTTCCACAAGATAATCGGGTGAAAAGGATGAAAAGTATATGAGCAAACGAGAGTCGGATTTGTTTCATATAACAGAATTATATTTACTTGCAGCTGCCTTTGAATCAGAGATGCTATTTGGGTTACCCGATAAGAAAACATTGCATTTATTAGACGGTGAAGTGGATAAGGTGGCACATCAAGCATTAGTAAAAAAAGAAATTTTAACGGAAGAAGGCAAAATCACAAAAGGTGGAGCATACGTGATTCGGGCGTTAGAGTTTTATTATTTAAGTAATAAATATGTAAGAATTAATAATTTAATGTTCGGTTTTCGTGAAGTTGGTGAAGATGAAGTCATTATGTTGGTCGAAGTAGAGGACGGAAAGTACTATCGGCTGCATGTGATCTCAAAAGCACTTGTCTTAAAACTATTGATTGATCGTTTTCCATTTATTTTACGCGAGCCAGAAAAAGAAGAGAAGGATTTTTTGAAGAAAGAATTGTCTACACAACTTAGAGATGAACTCGGAGACCTGGAAATTGGAAAAGAATTTATGAATCTTGAATTCTTTCATATAGGAGAAAATCCCCAGGAAGAGGATAATCCGGAGTTTTACCAGCAGTGGTTCGCACTTCCTCATGATAAGAAGTTAATTATGATTGACCCGATGAAAGACAAATATTATCACGCCAGTCAGTATTGGTTTTTAAAATTGCTGTTTGACGAAATGGATTTTCCATATAAGGAGGCAACGTCGAATGTCTAAACCTGTATTAATGGATGGAGGCGGCGTGCGTGCAGAAATTAATATTGATGTCGATGAAATCACGTTGATCTATCAGCAAATAGAATCTATTTTGAATGAGTTTGAGAGTACAATTATTCCGAACGTTGAAAAGTTAAAAACAAATGATTTCTATTCTTCAGGAAAAGCAAAGCAAGCGATGGATGCATTCCCTGAAGCAAACGAAAAAATAACTGAAATTTATAACCATTATGCAAGAGCTTCCTTATTAGTAATTGACACATTAACTAGCATGATGGAGGCAGACCGCACGATTGCTCTTGAAATTATCGAGAAGCTGGAGCTGTGATACAATGGATGTAAAGTATATACCTTCAGATTGGGAGAAAACAAAGCAAGGATTAAGTGAATTTGTCGGTGGAGGTCATTGGACACTTAGCCCATTCACTACGGCAAATGAAATTTGTAATAACCTTGATCAAGTTGAATCGCTTATTAGAAAGTATGACAGTGATGGATTTGTTTCCTTTAGTTATGATAATCAGAAAAATAAGTATTATGAGCTGAATGAAGAGTTCCATGCCCTTCACCAATTTGTCAGTGAAGTCGGAACAATTGTCGATGATGTGATCGATGAACGATTTTACAAAGATATGGATAAATTTGTGGAAGCGATTCGTGTTTAAAGATTGAGGAGTATAAAACGACAAATCGAATTGGTGCCATGCAGAAAATTAATACAGACTTTGCACCGAGCGGTGAAATTCCGAAGGCAGAAATTACGCTGGATGATCTTTTTGGTGGAGAAAATTTTTATGCGGATCAGATTAAGATCGAATATGACCAAATAAAAGAAATGCATCCCGACCAGGAGTTCTCCTTAGAAGAATATAGGCAAGTAGCTTTGAATACTCATGCATTCGAGTATACCTCGATAAAAGATCAACAATACAATAAAGAGTTTTGGGTTAGCATCGCCGCCTTAGTAGTGATCGTCGGTGCAGCACTTATTTTTCCACCGGCAGGTATTGCACTCGGAGCTATTTATGGTACATTAGAATTATCGACAGCCGTCACAGGAAAAGACTGGGTTTCCGACCGGGAAGTTGGCACAGGAGAACGATGGTTTAGGGGCTTACTGGCACCACTCGATCTCATCCCGGCTGTAGGTTCCGTGAAAAAGTTTGCTATCTTAGGCAGAGCTGGGAAATTAAAGCAAGCTGCTACGATAAGTTTGAAAACGTCGCCGGCAGTAACACTGAAGGAGACGGTGAAAGGATCGATTTACACTGCACGTTTGGAAGGCCTAAACCGAATGAACCAGGTAAAAGACTTCGCCAAAGGCCGAGCAGTAGCGGTAGGGAGGAAACTAGAAAAAGATATCATAGATACCGCTAAAGGAATTGATAAAGGAGTTACCGCCTTTAATCGATTCAGAGAATCCGCATTTCCTAAACATCAGCTTGCAACCCCTGACGGAGCAATAGTTTCGGGAAGCAAAGTAGAAAACACTCATGCTGTAGAGAATTTCTTCAGAGCAAAGATTGAAGATGTGAGGGGGATTGGGAAGGGTAATAAGGGTACGGGGAAAAGTAATTTAGAAGTCCAATTTACAAAAGAACAACTTGCCACTAAACCATCCTATTCTCCTGCACCGAATAAATGGACAAAGAAAGGTGGTACAGTGAAAATTGATAAAGATGGTACTTGGTTATATACAAATAAGAAGGGGCAGACTGTAAGGTATCCTGATGGTTATCCAGACTTCATTGAATATACACATCCACTGTTAAGCCGGTAGAAATTGAAATTGCAAGTCCAACCAATCGTCCATTGGATTATAAAAACGCAAATAAAAAGGCGGGATTGAACAAAGATTCTGACCCACCAGTTGCTTCTTTATAATGAAGCTCCTGAAGGTTACACTTGGCATCATTATCAAGATGGAAAAACAATGATTCTTGTTGATAAAAAAGTACATAGAGAATTTACTCATGCAGGTGGAGTAAGTATCGTTAATGGAAATTAGTTAGGAGGATATATATGGTAAAAATTTATGGTTCACATGAAAATCTTTCATTAGAACAAATAGAAATATTTGAAAATGAAAATAATATTAAACTAACTGAACAATATATTAATTTTTTACTAAAATGGAATGGGGGAAAAGTGGTACCTAATTTATTTATGATATCTAATGAGCAAGGACCTAGTGTTTTGAATGTTTTTTATGGTATTGGCAATATGTATGATAATTTGACGGATTATATTGAAATAATGGATGAGAGATTACCAGAAGGATTTATTCCAATAGGAGATGACCCTTCAGGAAATGTTATATGTTTAGGGACAAAGAAACCTTTTTACGACAAGATTTATTTTTGGGATCATGAACAAGAACCGGAAAACCCTGATGATATGAGTAACATGTATTTTTTAGCAAACGGTATTGATGAATTCTTAGATAATTTATATAAGGACACTGAAGAATAAAAAGATTGATTAACAAGAAAAACATTATACAACTAATTATAAAGCACTTGATTGTTTAATAAGCAACAAGTGCTTTCTTGGTGAGAAATATTATGCTTTTAGCAAAACATAAAAAATGATTGTGAAATTCAAGACTCAGTACGATCATGGCATTCTGTTTTAATACTTGCTTTGCGAGAAAAGTACGAAAAATAGGCGAGACGCCATTTTATGTGACAAGGATAATTATGATATGACAGCTTACAAACTAACGTGATTGACAAAGCTCGGGGCGATAAACAATTGCTAACCTAAAGCGGTGTTGTTTTATTGCATAAGAAAGCGCTCGAACTTTGGTTGCCGGCATTTTTATTCAATAAGTGTTCCTGGCAAAGAGTCTAGCTGAAAGTCTAGTAAGCTCATTAACTCTTTTAATTTTATTGAATTCATTACCCAAGCTATGATACCGCTCCTGATTATGATAGTTTTTGTTAAAGAACTAAAAGAATGGGCAAGCAACATATGGATTACAAAAAGGCTTAAGGAGGTAATAAGTTATGAAAAATGATGTTTCTTTGTGGTTAGGAAATTTCAGCAACTTTGATGAGTTAGAAAAGTACACTGAAGTGAAATATGAGGTAGAGGGAGATAGTATTCCTTCAACTTTTGAAAGAGACTTTAAATTAGGCTACTATGATAGAGATTTAATAGAGAAGGATTGGCTAACAGATTCTGAAGATCAAATAAAAGAGCTTTTAATGGATTTTTCATATGATGATCAGCTGATACAGCAGTTTATGGATGTTAAATTAAGTTCTAAGTATAATACCATTCTTCTGATTTACAACTACAATTATGTTAAAGATGGTAGAGCTATAAATTCAGTAAGCAATAATGAATACATACTTAATTTTATAGGTATAGCCGAATATGTAGATAATTAAAGGAATCCGTATTTCCCAAACATCAGCTTGCAACCCTTGACGGAGCAATAGTTTCGGGAAGCAAAGTAGAAAACACTCATGCGACAGAAAACTTCTTCAGAGCAAAGATTGAAGATGTGAAGGCGGGTAAGGTTCCGGATAATAATTTCCAATCAAATAGCGGGAGTTTTATTGACTCAAAAATAGACTTAAAATTAGAGTCTAATTACGTAAATTATCTGGCACGAAAAGCAAAAGAAGATAAACCTCCAAAGGATAGGTTAGAATGGAAAGAAGCAAGAGATTACTGGCTAAACGATTCTCCTATGGCAAGGGGAAATAAGTTTAACAAGACCGTGAGAAAGAGGCGGATATACAATTACCATGAGATTCACTTAGAAAATGGGAAAAGATTAGATTCATATGATCCTATTGCTAAGGAAATCATTTCAAGGAAAGCAACAGATTTAGATATGATTGACTAAGAAAGGCGTTATAACGGCACTAATGAACGATATGGCATGAAGCTATGAATAATTCAGGTTTTCTTCCTTGATTACAGTTTTACTATAACGCCCAAAACGAAGAAAATCAGCGATACGAAAAGCATCGATACGATCTGTCTTGTTTTCATCAAATAAGCCTTTAAACCGGTGTATGGCTTTCGGATTTTGAACCACTACTTCTACACCAATCCGATGTAAGTCCTTATCATTACTGAGCATATGGGCTGGATGAAAACTATAAACCGATGTGGATTCCATACCCATAACGATTTGTTCATAATGAAATTGTTGATTATAAGTTAAAATGGCGTCTTTAATTTGTCCAGCACCATGGATATCATTTGGTAATGTGTTTTCTTTCAAGCGGTTATCCTCGCTATCAAGGAAACATACATCAAGTTTTTTCGAGCTAACGTCAATACCTACGAATAATTTCACGGAAAGGATCTCCTTTCAGTTGATTTTGGAATATATAAGCTTGGATACTGCGGGATATCCCTAGAAACAATTGTATGACAACAGCCTCGCTTATGAGTATTCCATGGCATGACCCTGAAAGCTGCCAAACACCTACTAACATTGGTTCAGGGACGTGCCGATACAGCTTGTGTGGTTTGCAGTACAACAATTGTCTGGGTCACAGTCTTAAATCGTAGTTGAACTACAGGAGGAAAAAGCATATTCCCAGTTGGATCCATTCCAATTTTATTATCTAAGGACATCACGCAATATCCAAGCAAGAAATCTTGTAATGGTGGAGGTAAATATTGCCCACCACTTAGATGTAGCTCATGTGAATTTATCCGCCACCATTGACTTTGCTTTTGTCCGTGTTGTGATTTGAACTCAGGCTCGGTCAAAATAAAGCCTAGAGGCTCACCTGCAATCAATGGTAACATGGACAAATCGATTCTAAGTATTCGCTGGCCGGGGCCCCGTACCCCAATCCACCGCCTACTAAGAATCGGGCGCTACAGTAAATGGTAAGCAGCAAGCTGTGGCTCAGAGCGTTATAGTGATTCGTTGGAGATCCTGTTCAAATTAATCGAGATATCCAACAAAGTTATTCAATTATCAAGGAACAATTTTTGATTATAAACTTATTATACGAGGAGGACTAATTAGTGATAATTTATAATGGACCTGTTGGAGAACCGATTGAAAATCCAAGTCAGGAATTTATAAGAGATTTAATATTTAAAAAGAATGAGATTTATTGGAAACAAGGTAGTGGGGATTCATGTTTTGAAGTTGAGGGGTTGGATGAACGATTAATATTATTTTATGATAAACCATATGGTTTTTTTATAATGCAACATCCAGATTACTTAGTAACTTTTAACAAAAATGTTGAAATAGAAACAGTTGAGCATTTAGTAGGAGGAGAACCAGTGAAGGTACCTACTTGTGCTTATCTGGATCGTGAAATGGCATATCGCATAATAAATGAGTTTATCACAACTAAATCAATACCAAAATTTATAGAATGGGTTGATTTATATGATATAGATTTTGAACATGGATTTTAAGTTTGTAACGGCACTTGATTGTCAATTAGGCAACAAGTGCTTTTTCGTTAGAAGACAATACTTTGGAGAACATAAGAAATGATTGGATGAAATTCAAAACTCATGAAGGTTGTACCGTCAAGGAGTATCGTTTTGATACTTGGCGGAACTGAATAAGAAAGAGAACTGGGCGAGATGACATTTTATATGACAGGGGTAGTTATGATATGGAATGGCTGACAAACTAACGAGATTGACAAAGCTCGTGGCATAAACAATAGATAATGTGAAAGAGCGTTCTTTTACCGTCTTTGGCTCATTAATTTTTTGGGTTGTATTTTTGGACTAGAGACGATCGTATAATACTCGCTATTCGTTAAAAAGCGTTACATAAATTTTAATACTCTTTTCGTAACGGTGGGAAAAAAACTGAACGTTGCTGGGTATATAAAAGTCTTAACTCAAGGTCAAGCAAGAGATGGATATAGTTTAAAATATCAAGAAGAGATTAAGCGTACTATAAGGAACAAGGCTAGAACTTAATACATTTTTTTAGAGACGTAGGAATCAGTGGTGCCAAACTGAATGAAGAAGCATTAGAAATAGACAGGGTTGACTTACAAGAAATGTTGGCTCACCTTACGTCTGTCCAAACTGATTATGTAGGGGTGCCTAATACAGGTCGGATATTGTGAAGGTGCTGATTCAACGGGAATTGAAGAAAAACGGTTGTGATATTAAAAGCATTGAACAGCCATTTTATAGTATCCACAAGAAAGACCCAAATGATTTTTGGTGAATGGATTAATGGAATTATTAGCCCCATATCAACGACTTGATATTGTCCTCTAACGAAATGGAGAAATTAAAAGGCGAAAGAATGCGGTTATGCAGGAGGATGGGCAACATTTAGCTATGGAGCTATTTATGGTACATTAGAATTATCGACAGCCGTCACAGGAAAAGACTGGGTTTCCGACCGAGAAGTTGGCACAGGAGAACGATGGTTTAGGGGCTTACTGGCACCACTCGATCTCATCCCGGCTGTCAGGATGAAAGAGACAGTGAAAGGATCCGTCATGGCAGCAAGGATTCAAGGCTTAAAAAGACTTGAGCAAACCAAGCAAATTGTAGCCATCAAATTAAAGAAAGATTGGGACGACGCGAAGCCACTAGTCAAAGAGGCTTCTGATGCAGTAAATGAAAAAGCTAGTGTACTAGGAAAATACCACTTTGGTTCTCAAGAAAATGTGGCTCTAAAAGGAGCAGGGTATGTCAAATTTGAAAATAGCGGGAACATACATAGAGGTACGGCAGAGGATTTAGGAAAGGCCGCCAAAACTTCCGTTGGTAAAACACCTTCCATTCAAAAAGTAGAGTATGGGGAACATATAAAGAAAGGTCTTTTTGGCCGAAAAGAATTAAAGCCAAATATTCAATATGTGACTGAAGACGGATATCGATATACTACCGATGAGTTTGGCAGGATTGTCAACGTAGAAGCTGATAATCTTGTTTTAAAAGAAGGAAAAAGAAATGAGGCAATGCAACGAATAGCAGGTCGTCAAGATAGATTGCCTGACGACGATGGCGGTCACTTAATAGCAACTCAATTTAATGGGCCTGGGGATATTGATAACTTGGTAGCACAAAATAAGCAGATTAATCGTGCTGGCGGGGAATGGTATAACATGGAACAGGAATGGGCTAATGCACTGAAAGAAGTGCCACCCAGGAAAGTCTCAGTTAATATCGAACCAATTTATTCTAATAAATCTATGAGGCCAGATTCTTTTTTAATTGAATATGAGATAGAAAGACAATTCCCTGTTATTCGAGAAATTGCAAATAAACGAGGAGGTTAACATTTATGAGTTTTGAGAGAAAATTAAATGAACTATATAATCAAATCGCTCAGAAAATTAATGATATGATACCAACTGATTGGGAGCATTTTGCTTTTAAGGGAGAAGTTAAGGATAAAGAAGGTGGAGTCTTCTTCTTTTTTAAATCAATAGATAAGGAAGAATACATTTATTCCCATTACATTCCGAAATTATATAATATAAATAAGAGAACCTATAATCGGGAGTTGCATGAATTGTTTAATTTAACTGTTCACCTACAAGAAGTATTTTTGGAAAATCACCAAGAACCATGGTTCTCAGTGATATTATTAGTTACCAATACTGGTAAATTGAATGTGCATTATGAGTATACTAACTGGCATCAAAGCGAATTTGGACCAACAGATAGAATTAAATACTTTCAATATAAATACCTAAATATGAACCAAGATCAGTTAGATTTAGAGCTAATGGAAAGAATGAAGAAATTTGAAGAAGAAAATAAATAAACGAATAGACAAACTTTAGTCTCTATTTCTGCTTGTCTTAAAACACTTTAAAAACTTTTATGGAACTCCCTTATTAACTGAACTTAGTTTTTTGGTAGCTTTAATAATAATTATTGGAGATACTGCTGGTATTTTCTTTGAGAAAGGCTATGATATTTTTAAAAATGGTATATATAAAGAATAAGAGTTGTTAAAACCACAAATGGCTTAAGTTATCAAAGTAAGATTTTTAGATTTTAATAGTCATTCTCTATTGGTTACCTATAAAGAAGGACTGGCAGTCATCACTATTTTAAAGGCTTTAATTGTCTGGAAAAGTATACAATAAATACGTAAAAACACTTCCAAAACAAGTAATGAAAGTTTGGAAAGAATATTGATTTGGAAGTGTTTTAAAGTTATTTAAAAATTGTTAATAACCAGTTACTAAAAAAAAGAAGGAAAGTTGGAGAAATATTAGGAGTGAAATTCCCCTTAGACTATATAGAAGTTGCTATGAATACTAATGGTGCACATGTTAGCCCAGCGTTATTTTATGTTGAAGGTAAAGCAAAGGTGTTTGGAACATTATTAACATATAACAATGAAGATGATGAGCATATTCTAGAAGTGATGAATGATTAAGGATACACTTCCAACAAAGATAATTCCTTTTGCTTTTGATCCTGCAGGTAATTTAATATGTTTTGATTACAAAGATCATGAAGAAGATCCAATTGTAGTTTTTTGGGAACATGAAAATGCTGCAGAAAAGGAAATGCTGATAAGAGAAGAAGGATTAACAGAAGAACAGGCTGAGGAACGTGCAAGAGAAAATGTATTTTACGTTGCAGGATCATTTACTGAATTCTTAAATAAATTGCATGATTAAAATTCCGCTTATAATGACAAAGGCTAGACATCACTAAAAAGATAGAGAAGATACTCCATGAGCGCGATACGATCATGGAGTTTTTTATATCCTACAAATAAAAAAATTGTAAATTAGCTGGGATGATATAATGTTTAAGAACCTGGGTGGAGGGGCTTATTTACATTGTTGATCCCTTCCTAACCGTGGACTCCGTAAAGAAGTTTGCCGTTTTGTGCAGAGCCGGGAAATTGAAGCAAGCTGCCATAATAAGGCTTAAGGAGACGGTGTAAGGATCGATTCATACTGCACGTTTGGAAGGCCTAAACCGAATGAATCAGTTAAAAGACTTTGCCAAAGGCCGTGCAATCGCAGTTGGGAAGAAAATAGAAAGAGATATAATTGATGCGGCAAAAGGAATCGATAAAGGAGTTATCGCCGCTAAACAATTAAAGGAATCCGCATTTCCCAAACATCAGCTTGCAACCCCTGACCGAGCAATAGTTTCGGGAAGCAAAGAGAAAACACTCATGCTGCCGAGAATTTATTCAGAGCAAAGATTGAAGATGTGAAGGGTAGTAAGGGTCCGGGTAAAGATTTAAGTAAAATAGAACTTGGAAACGCAGAATTAGATGTTTTACGTCAAAAAACTAAATGTACCTGGGACTCATACTATAGCTGTGGGAAAAACGGACATACCAGGACTAGAAGGAAAAATTTTTGAAGGGAGTTCAATAAAAGTTCGTAAAGAAGCTGGATTGCCTGATTTAGATGATATAATGCCTAATAGAGAAATAAGAGCTCCATATGATGGAACTAATCCACGACATATACAATTTATAAAGCACGCTGAAGAAGGAGTTATTAATGAATTTGATATGACAATCAAAAAATTAGGGGTTAATCAAAATGAGCTGGAAGGAACTCTTGTAATACATCAGTCAAACCCAAGAGGTGTATGCTCAATATGCATGCAAGGTATGACAAATTCGAATAAAGAATCTGGGATATTTATGCAATTAACTAAAAAGTATCTTAATTTAACAATTATAGTTACAACTGAAGTCAAAGAAGGTATAAAGGTTTCTGGAAAGGAAAGTTTTATTTTAAGAAATGGAAAATTAGTTGAGTAAATGAGGGATATTATGTTAGATACAATTGAGAAATTAGAATCAGATAGACAAGTTGCATTTTTATTAGGATTAAGTGAAACAGTTGTTGATTTGTTGATTTCTTCTCCAGCGTATAAAGATATAAATAGCGCTATGAAAGCTTGCTGGGAATGGCTAGAAAATAAGCGGTATTCTGGAGATGAAATCTATTACCTATTAGATGATGGCACAGAATTTACGGGGCTATTTATGCAAATGCAAGATGAGAAAGAACCATTTAAAGAATTAGTTTGGGGTTGCATTGTAGATGCAATATCTTTTACTACTTGGAGAGCTTATCAGTTTGAAAAGGAGGAATATTTACCTGCACCAATAGAAAATGTAGACGAAAGTATATTACAGCAGTTTCTAGATGGCTTTTATGGGACAAAACAGATAAATAAGGTATTGGTTAAGGAGTTCATAAATTATTTAAAGGATAGTAAAACTTCGCTAAAAAAGATGATATTATGAATTTTTTAAAAGGAGTTCAATAGAATTTAAAGCACTTGATTGTCTACTATAGGCAACAAGGGCTTTTTGTTTTTTTGTGAGAGATTTATCTATTGAACAACTAAAATAGATTGTATGAGCGTACCTTCAAGGTATTCTGTTTTAGTACTGTGTTTGTGAAAATAATAAGATAAATAGGTGAGACTACATTTTACATGGCAGTGATAGTTATGACATGGAACGGCTTACAAACTAACAAGATTGACAAAGCTCGTGGCGATAAACAATGGGTAACGTAAAGAGGTGATTGTAGGAGCCGCGCTAATTTTTCCTTCTGCAAGTATTGCACTCGGAGCTGTTTATGGTACATTTGAATTATCAACGGTCGTAACGGGAAAAAACTGAGTTTCTGATTGGGAAGTTGGCGCAGGAGAACGATGGTCCAGAGGTTTGCCGGCACCACTTGATCTTATCCCAGCTGTAGGATCTGTTAAGAAATTTTCCTTTATAGGCGGAGCTGGAAAATTGAAGCAAGCTGCCACGAAAAGTTTGAAACCATCCCCGGCAGTCAGGTTGAAAGAGATAGTGAAAGGGTCGATTTATACCGCGCGCCTAGAAGACCTAAACCGAATGAATCAGTTAAAAGACTTCGCCAAAGGCCGAGCAATCACAGTTGGGAAGAAAATAGAAAAAGATATCATAGATACCGCTAAAGGAATTGATAAAGGAGTTACCGCCTTTAATCGATTCAGAGAATCCGCATTTCCTAAACATCAGCTTGCAACCCCTGACGGAGCAATAGTTTCTGGAAGCAAAGTAGAAAACACTCATGCTGTAGAGAATTTCTTCAGAGCAAAGATTGAAGATGTGAAAGGGATTGGGAAGGGTAATAAGGGGACGGGTAATACTGTAAGTGATTATTTTGATGATATAATTGTGAACGGTAAAGTAAATGCCGATAAGATGAATAAGCTTAAAAATGCTATACAGAATAATACTTTTAGTGTAGATGAGCTGTCTGTGATTAGAAAAAAGATGTCTGATTTAGGCATAACCAAAGAATATGATGAAGTATTAATTAAAATGGATTTTGGTAAGTGTCTTAAAGGACTAATAGGTGATCCACCTACTGCTATGATAGATCCACATGCACATCATATTTTATTTAAAAGGGGTCTTGGTCAGAAGCAACAAGAACTTATTCGAGAAGGTCAAGAAATATTAAGAAAGTATGGGATAGAACCGATAATTGGTAAAGAAAATTTAGCTTGGGCACCAAATAGAGTTGCAGGCCAGCACGGTATAGAACGTCTTCAACATATTGTAGATAAGTTAAAAGAAGTAGATAGTTTTGGTGGAACTCGCGAGAAAATGATTGATATGCTCAAGTTATTAGGTGAAGAAGCACCATCGATGAAATAAAAAAACCAGGAGGTTTTTATGGATAATAAGGAAAAGGCAATAAAAATATATGATTTAATTAAGAATGGTGATATAGAACAAGCGAAAGAGATAATTATGAATTACAAGGGTTTGCTTAATTTTGTAACACCATTTGGCACGTGGCTACATGTAGCGGCTAGAGCTGGTAAGTTGGATATGATAAAATTTCTAGTTGAATCTGGTATAGATATCAACATCAATGAGGGTGTACCAAAGTCAGCGCCTATTGCACATGCAGCTAGTGAAGGTGAACTTAGTATTGTAGAGTATTTATTTGATAATGGTGCAATATTAGATGTTAGTGATCCAAATAGAAATCCTCTATTTTCAGCGATTTACGGAGGGCATCTTGATATTGTAAAGTATCTTGTTCAAAATGGTATTGATATTACCGTTAAGTATACAGGGAATACAATGAAAGATATGGATGCCTATGAATTTGCTCTTGAAAGAGGTCATATAGAAATTGCTGATTATTTAAAACAGAAGATGGATAAAGTAGAATAAAAAAATTTGCAGGGTATTAGTCTAATAATTACAACTCCTTCTTTTAAAGATGGATTTGTAACGGATTACTTAATATAGCTAACCATAAAGCACTTGATTGCCTATTAGGTAACAAGTGTTTTTGTTTTTTTATAAGATATTTATGATTGGATAACATGTTATCTAGATAAGAAAGAACAGGAAAACAAATTATTATATAGTAGCGATAGATATTTTTTCTATTTTGTCAAACTATCTTGAAAATCTTGATTGCCCAAAAGACAACAGGTGCTTTAAATTTTGAAATAATTCATTTAATTATGTATTTATCGAAGCGATTCGAGATTTAACGATCGAAGAGTATAAAACGACGAATCGAATAGGTGCTACACAGAAAATTAATACAGATTATGCACCGAGTGATGAAGCTCCAAAAGTAGAGATCACGCTGTAACGAATATTTCCAGACGTTTGTTTATTTTTAGAAGAGCTATCTGATTTTGGTAGACTCAAATCTATTGAAAAACGAGTCGGTCAAGGAGTATATCAAATTGTTGATCCGTATTTACTGGAAAAATTTGAGGGTTTTTGGGGGACGCCTAGAGTGCAGCAATTAAATTCTTGAAAAATCTAATAGGAGAGCATTGTTAGAACCACCATCATTTAATAAATAATAAAGAAACAAAACAACTTTAAAAAAAGTTCTCTTTTAATTTGTTCATTGGAAAAGGGGTTTTTTAATCGGAGAAACGATTTTCGATCTATAATCTAATAGCATAGAGCAAGTAAACCCCAAATGGTGTTTACTGTTAGCTGTCAGTGTATTAAACTAAAGTTAATGAAAGTTAGTTCTGTATGAACACATCGTTTTTAACGGTACGTCTATAAAAGAAAATCTATGTTAAGAGTCTGATAAACCGTAATTATGTCAATTTCTGCTATTAAATAGTATATAAGTAAGGATTATTGGAGGAGGAGAATGCATGAATACGATTAGAAACATTTACTGTGTGGGTAGAAATTATGTAGAACATGTGAAGGAATTACAAAATAAAATACCGGATAAACCAGTAATTTTCAGTAAAACAACTCATTCATTAGTAAAAGCTGATGGCGCTTTAATTGAGTTACCAAATAACAAAGGAGAAGTGCACTATGAAGTGGAGTTAGTTGTTAAAATGAGCGATGACTATGCACCGGAAAAAGCAGTGGATCAACTTATTGATGAAATGGCGATTGGCTTGGATTTAACGCTCAGAGATGTTCAGCAAGAGTTAAAGGAGCAAGGGTATCCGTGGCTTTTGTCAAAAGGATTCCGAAATTCAGCGATTATTAGTGAGTTTATCGACTTTCCGGGACTGGATGAATGTAAAAAACAAAATTTTTCATTGAGAATAAATGATGAAATAGTTCAAGAAGGTAATATTACACAAATGATGTTTGATATGGAAAGTTTACTACGTTTTATAGGAGATAATTTAGGGTTGGGAAAAGGAGACATTATTTTTACTGGCACCCCATCTGGTGTTGGTCCGCTTAACAATAGGGATCATCTATCACTAAGATGGAGCCAGCAAGAACTTGGTAGTTGTACAATAGGATTAGAATGAGATATAAAAGTGTGCAGGAGCAGATAAGCTCCTGCTACGTTCACCAACTTTACTACTTCACTATAAAAAAACTAATTAAAGTTATATGACCCCACACCTAGTAATTGATGTGGGGGAATTTGCCTGCTTACTGTCCTTTACTACTTCTTTTTCCCCACCAAGTTGCGAGTAGTGGTCCTGAAATATTGTGCCAAACACTGAAAAGAGCACTAGGCACGGCAGCAACCGGGGCAAAATGAGCCAGTGCTAAGGCGGATCCAAGCCCTGAATTTTGCATTCCTACTTCAATTGAGATAGCCTTTTGATCTTGAAAATCCAGTTTTAAAATTTTTGCTAGTAAATAGCCAAGTAGAAGTCCGAGTACATTATGTAAAATAACGACTGAAAAGATTAGTAATCCTGTTGTTGCAATCGATTCTTTATTCACTGCAACCACAGCGGAAGCTACTAGAACGATCCCTACTACAGATAAGAGTGGCAATACTTTCATACTTTTGTCCACTTGTTTTTGGAATAATAATCGAATCACTACACCTAGTACAATTGGAATCAATACGATTTGGACAATGGATAGAAACATATCACCTGCTGAGACTGGTAACCATTTACTTGCAAATAATAACGTTAAGCTAGGAGTCATAATAGGTGCTAAAATAGTTGAAACAGCGGTAACTGTAACAGATAAAGCCGTATTTCCCTTTGCTAAAAATGTCATTACATTCGAAGCTGTTCCACCAGGACAACATCCAACTAAAATTACACCTACTGCTACTTCTGGGGGTAATTGAAATAAATTAGCTAAGGCAAAAGCAAGTAAAGGCATAATAGTATATTGTGCAAGAACTCCAATAAAAACACTTTTTGGTGCTTTCACAATCCCTTTAAAATCATCGACCGATAAAGTTAGTCCCATGCCAAACATAATAATTCCGAGTAATAGAGAAATATGGGGGGCAATCCAAGTAAAACCACTTGGAATAAAAAATGCCATAATTGCAAAAATAATAACCCAGATTGCAAACGTATTCCCTGCAAATTTACTTATATTTTCCAGTAACTTCATATACATAATCCTCCCTCTTTAAAGTTAGTTTTTTTAATTGAATCCATGTCTCATAGAAATCTGCTTAATCATATAAATATGTTTGTATTTGATATAGTATACTTTCAATCTATTAATAATTCCAGGATATATGGAGTTTGTTCTTGATTAAAACTAATAGTGATATGTTTATATATCTTGGGAAAATATTAATTTCATGGAATTTAGAACTAGGCTTTTAAAAAAATATGCGTTTGGCAAATAAAATAAGAAGCCGCATCCTTTATTGTCAGATTATACAGCTTGTTTCGGTTAATATAGCAAATTTTATCTTATATGATCAAGACTTAATTTGTATTAGCTTTTCTATTTGTTCAACATCCACAATAAACGAGCCACAATTATCATTACTGCTACATCTCGGTGTAAAACGACTATGAATTAAGTTTTCTCAGTAATTGATGAAACAAAAGGTATATTATATTTATCCTAATTTACTTTCATAAATTTCATTTCATTTGATATCTTTTTAGTTATTTATGTCTATGAAATTATACTTAGAAGACAAAGCAAACTGTTTGAAAGGGTCTGCAAAGCTAAAACAATATGTAGTTTTAATAACTTGTATGTACGTTATGATCGCCTAGCTACTAAATTTAGCTAATTTCTACTCGTTTTTAATTAAGAACATGGAGCAGGTTTTGCAGTGGTTGCTGATGAGGTTAGAAAACTTGCAGAACAAGTTTCAGATTCGGTTACAGATATTACAACGATCGCATCGAATATTCAAACGGAATCAAGTTCTGTAACGAACACATTGCAAGATGGATACAAAGAAGTTGAACAAGGGAGAAATGAAATTGAAATAACGAGTAAAAAGTTTGATGGAATAAATAAAGCCGTTACAGTTATGGTCACTAACGTTCCATCTATATCTTCAAATTTAACTAGTATTGTAGCTAATAGCCAACTAATGAATAGCACAATAGAAGATATTGCGGCAATTTCAGAGGAATCAGCTGCCGGGTGGAGCAAACATCTACATCTACACAGCAGACAAGCGCTGCAATGGAAGAAGTATCTGAAAGCTCAAATGAACTAGCTAATTTGGCTACAGAATGAAATGATTTAATTCGTCATTTTAAACTATAGCGGATTTCAATAAAAAAGTTTCCTATCCTCAAGGAGTGGGAAGGGATTAGCCCAATGAATAGGTGATGAAAAGCAAGCGTGTTTAAAGCTTTAAATGATAAAAAACCGGGAACTTTTGCTGTAAATGAACATTTAAATTCGATTGAAGTTAAGATAATATATTGAGTTTAAATGATTGAACACTAGCGGATTTAACCGAAGGATTGAAGTATCTAGAGGATCTAGAAGAAATCATCATCCTATATATAGGGCAGTTCCCCCTAAAAAAGGCTTTTTAATCAGGCATTTTGTTTACTCGGCATGTGTTTTTCCTCATATATTAATATCGAGATTTGACTGAGTTAATAATATATATGGGGAGGGAACGTAAGTGAGTTGTGGATGTGAATCAACTTCGAGAAAACGTAATCGAGTTAGAAGAAAACATGACAAGTTTATATGCGGATGCCCAAAACAGGATGCTGAAAGAGATGTAAGAGATGAAAGCTATCGTCATTGTGGATGTCTTAAATGCAGACGTAGAAGAAATAGAGAAGTTTATTAATAAATGTGCGGGGACCCACAATAAACAAGGCCGATGGGATACAGCCCATCACCCTTGTTTATTTTAGAGGGTTTGACCTGCTTCATAACTTTCCGTACAAAACAAAGTATTGGTTATTATTTTGTTCTAGCTTATATCCGTGCCAGCCATCTTGTAATAGCTTCTGCTGTTCTTCGATTTGATCAGTAGGGACTTTTTTTGTTTTGTTCCACTGCGGTTTTTCGCTATCTGTTATTTTCTTCACAAACACGTACCGTAATTTCCCACTGTAAATTTCAATTAATGCTCCCACCGTCATCCCTTGGTTAAATTTATCCTTTAAGCTTGGAATATTAGACGGAGCTACTGTGCAACAAACATATTTAAATGAAACTGACGATTTATTTAATGTTTCCATAATCAGTTGCCCCAATTGCTGTTGTAGTCGGTTTCCACGGTATTTTGGATTCACCATCGAGATTTCTTGATAGATAATTTTATCCAATTCTTTTTCGAGTCCTATTGCTAATCCTAAATGTTCTTCATCGATAGGTGGAACCATTAATGCTCTAAAGGCAATGAGTTTCTCTTCAATAAATGCTCCTAAGAGTAATCCTTTACCATTTAAAATATATTGATATTCCTGCTCAGATAACGTTTGTAACGTTTCTTTGTTCGTTAACGTTTCAGCTACAATCCGTTGCAGTTGAAGGATGTTATCCAAGTCATTTAAAGCTAATTTTCTTACTGTATAGTTTGTTCCATCATTTATAATTCCGTTATAAATCGTATTCACTTCCATTTCCAATTAGACTGCTTCTTCTTGATTTTTTAGAGCGTTCATTTCTTCTTGTGATAATTTAGCAATGGTCCAGCCGGTGAATGCGAAAATTAATGAAATGATCGGGACAGTGAAATTTAATATTGCATACGGCGCATAGGCAAATGCGTGAACACCTAATGTTCCCAATATAAAAACACCACAAGTGTTCCATGGAATAAATACCGATGTTAATGTACCGCCATCTTCAAGGGCTCGTGATAAGTTTTTAGAATGCAGTCCTTTCTGTTGGTATGCTTTTGCGAACATGCGTGACGGAACAACGATGGAAATATATTGTTCTGAACATGTTGCATTCGTTAAAAAACTTGATCCAATTGTGGAGGCAATTAATCCGCCAGTTGTTTTAACAACTTGTAACAGTCGATTCATAATCGCTTGCAGGATACCTGAATACTCTAACACACCACCGAATGTCATTGCGACAATTGTCATCGAAACCGTATACATCATCGATTCTAGACCTCCACGGTTCAACAACTCATCTACCATCGCATTTCCAGAGTCTATGGTATATCCGTTATGCAATACTTCTACTGCAAAAGAAACTGATCCACCTTGGACAAAAATTTGAGAAAGAAAACCAAGTAAAATTCCAACAACTAATGCTGGAACGGCTGGTACTTTCCAAATAACTAACACGATAACAACTAATGGGACAAGCAACAGGTAAGGGGATATAACAAAATGTTCTTGTAAAGCGGTAATAATTTGCTCAATATCAGCCGCATTGGTTCCACCAGTTCCTAATTTTCTTCCTAAAATGGCATAAACGATAAGAGCAATTGCCAAGCCGGGAATTGTAGTGTAAAACATATTTTTAATATGTTCAAATAAATCCGTATGCGTAAGTCCAGCAGCTAAGTTGGTTGTATCTGATAACGGTGACATTTTATCCCCAAAATAAGCTCCGGAAATTACAGCTCCGGCTATCATAGCGGCCGGGATTCCCATACTAAGGCCGATTCCCATCCCAGCTACTCCAATTGTTCCCATCGTTCCCCAAGATGTTCCAGTAACTGTAGCAACAAGTGCACAAATAATACAGATGGTTACTAAAAAATAAGTCGGACTTAATATTTTTAAGCCGTAAAAAATCATTGTGGCAATAACGCCACCGCCAATCCAAGAGCCAATCGTCAGTCCGACGAGCATAATGATAATAACTGCTGGTAATGCCAGCCTGATCCCTTTATACATCATCTCTTCGATTTCTTTAAAGGTAAAGCCGTGTCTCCATGCTACAAGTGCAGCGATGCTTGTCCCAATAATTAAAGGGATATGTGGTTCCTGTTCCAAGTGTATAATTGTAATAAGCATCACAACAATCATGACGACAATAGGTGTTAACGCCCACCATATATTTATTTCTTTCTTCATCATTTGTCTCCCCAATCTGCTTTTTAAAAAAATTTGCAATCATCTTTTGGTTAGGTTCAAACATGTTTCTGTTAAAATAGTAACTCCATGTTCTAATGCGTTTTTATTAAATGTCATTTTTGGATGGTGTAGTCCTGGCTCTACATCTGCACCTAACGCTAGCATTGTAGCCTTTATTTGTGGACGTAATAACGTATAAAAATGAAAATCGTCTGATCCGGATGTTAGGATTCCCTTTCTCGCATGCTCTTTTCCGATCGATTGTTCGATCGATCTAAAAAGAACTTGTTTCGCCTCCTCATTAATCACTGCTGCTGGTACATCGTCAAGAAATTCAATTTCAATGTGAACCCCGTATAATGCTGCTAAATTCTCAATAATTTTCGTTATTTTATTTTTTATCTCTGTCATCACTTCATTCGATTGTGCTCTAATATCGAGGCCAAAAGTCGCTTTACCAGGAATAATATTTAAATTTTTTGAACCGGAATGAAAGCTTGTCATTGTTACGGACACTGGGATCTGAGGTGGAGTATGAATGTTTTGAATTTGCTGTAAAATTGCGCTTCCAATTTCAATTGCATTTTCTCCTTCATGCGGACGGGCTCCGTGATGATCTTCTCCTTTTATTTTCCCCTCTACGAAAACACAAGCGCCATGTTGAATGCTAGCAGCACAAGTAGGGAAGGCGATTTCATTTTTCGGACGAACATGCACGCCAAATAAGTAATCTAAATCGTCGACAACGCCTTCTTCCACTACTTTAACGGAGCCGTTGCCTAATTCTTCAGCGGGTTGAAAGATCGCTCTAATGGTACCGTTCAATTGATGTTCATGTTTTTTTAACTGAATCATGGTGCCAGTCACGATAGCCATATGAGCATCATGACCACATGAATGGTTCGCTTGCATATTTCCGTCAACATCTTGCCAAAGGGCGTCCATATCGGCACGTAAGCCAATGACTGGTCCTGTGCCGCTGCTGATTTCGACACAAAATCCAGGGATTATTTGAAAGGGTTTTGGATGAAATCCTCTTTCTTTAAAATAGTCCATTAAATATGTTGTCGTATTTTTTTCTTCCCAGCTAACTTCGGGATGTTCATGTAAATAATGCCATAATTGATATAACTCATGTTTATCCAGAGTCTTCAAACCTCCTTCAGATGCGGTTACCTTTTAAATGGAAACGGTCTCTTTTTTTACGGATAGTCGGTCGATGTTTTCCTCATTAACGGTAATCCCTAATCCAGGTTTGTCCGCTATATTTACATATGGTAATGAATAGGTTAAATCCCCAGTATCGATTGTAAATTTTGTTGGTCCAGAAATTTCTGTTGAGATAATGTTTTGTTTCGCTAAAGACAGATGAAAACCAGCTGCCGATGCAATGCTTGACTCTACCATGGAGCCGATTTGACAGTTGATACCGAATAATTCAGCCTGTGTAGCGAGTTGATAAGCTGGATAGATTCCGCCACTTTTCATTAATTTAATATTAATGTAACTTACAGATTGATCTTCGACTAGAGTTCGCAAATTTTGGGGAGTAACCATACTTTCATCTGCCATTAAAGGGACAGATGATACTTCCTTTAATTGTTTAAAAAGTGAAACGTCCATCTGGGAAATTGGTTGTTCTACCCAAGATACTTGAAATGGCTTTAATTGTTCAATTACTTGCGCAGCTACTTGAACCGTTTTCCAACCTTGGTTCACATCTATTCGTATTGGCATGTGATCTCCGACTGCTTCTCTTACTGCTTTTACCCGCTCTACATCTTCTTTAGGGTTTTTTCCTAATTTCATTTTTATTTCGTGATACCCTTCTTGTACAGCCGCTTTTGCCTGCTTAGCAAGTACATGTGGTTCTAAAATGCTTAAGACTTTCGGAATGGAAGGTTGTTCTCTTTTCCTTCCACCTAACAATGAATAAATAGGAAGATTACTAAATTTTCCTAAAATATCGTAACAAGCAATATCAATCGCCGCTTTAGCCGCTCCGTTAAACACTAAGGATTGATCCATTATTTCATGAACGCTTTGAATATTTCGTGGGTCTTCTCCAAGAAGAGCAGGAATTAAATTGTATTTTAAGGCAGCAAATACACTATGAACGGATTCCCCTGTGACATGCTCATCTGGTACACTTTCACCGAAACCTACAATCCCTTCATTTGTGTGTATTTTGATAATAATTGCTGGCATAGAATAATAGGAATGATAGGAAATAATGAATGGCTCTTCAAGTGGTAAATCAAGCTGATATATATCAATTTTAGTAATTTGCAATTCGCTCTCTCCTTAAAATAATCGATGTCGTTATCATGTCGTTAAAGGGTATTTTTCTTCATTTTATAGGGAGCGCTTTCAATAGTCAAGTAAGAATAGACGCATAATTCATTCTCATTTTATAGAGGATGTTCAAAAAAGTCCGGTAAAAATGACACTGTATTAGGGGAACTTCGACTAAATACCGACACGTCCTGTGTCGAACGTCGAAGTCACCACATCCTGTGGAAGCTCGTTGGCTTGTTTCTTCGCTACTCATGTACCTAAGTGCATACATTCCACTGCTCGAAACTGCGCCGCCTCGAACTTCCGACGCACAGGACGTGCTAGTGTCGGCGTTGCTGACAGGACGTCAGCGCTTTTAGCCGACTTGGTCCTTTTTATCCTCCTTTTTTGAATACACTTATAATGATTCTTTCTACTTGTCTTCTTGTTCATTTCTAAATTTATTTTCTATTTTCTCAGAGAGGGCATATACATTCCGCGGTCTTCCGTGATGGATTTGTTCCTGACCATATAAGATGATAACGTTAGCTTCGTATAATCTTTTAACAAAACGTTCCGCTGTTCTGATATTTATATTGGCATACTGAGCTAATTCCTTTACAGAAAATGGTTGATAATCATTTAATCTCATAAAGTTAATAAAGCGAATGATCGTTAGCATCTGTGTTTTTGTTTTTTCAGTCAATTCTAGCATCCAGTCATCGGCTGTTCTAATCTCCTCTTCGGTTGTTTCACCAATGATCGGGCCAATCATTTGTTTTTGTTCGGTAATAATATAGCCATTACTTGTTTTACATTTTTTTGCAGACTGTAGCGCAAGTGTAGCGTTTTCTTCTGCTTCAAATATATGGCGACCATAGCCAATACCGACAGAAATTGGTTGCTTAAGCTGTTTTTCAAGATTTTCTATCCACTTGTTATCTTGAACACTAAACAAACGCTCATCAATTGTCCCACGTGTCGTGTAAAAGGCTAGTGTATCTTTATCTTTTATGTCCATCGTGACCATTTTTATCATAGATTTAATGGTAGAAGTAACGGACTGTATCGCTGAATCATGCAATACTTTTCCGTCCTTAATCGAAACATACATAACGGAGAGAAGTCCATCACGTAGTCGCAAATGGTTAACTGTTTTTTTCGCATCTAAGAGTACTTGTTTCATATTTCTATCATTGTCGACCATATAAATAGCCGGGATGTTCTTTTGAATAAGTTTATCATATACATAGTGAATACTTGTTATTGCCATCCTAGTTTTCTTATTGCAATATAATTCCTCATGAAAAGCAACAATTTCATCTATTGATAATTCCATATTCGTATCTTCAGCATAAATCCATTTATAATCATAAACAAAGCTATTTTGAATCGTAAATTGAATGTCGTTTTGAATTTTGGTTAGTACTTGTTTATTTGGTAGATCAATAGAAATTTCATTCACTTGTACAGAATAGTGTAGTAAGCAAGTTAATAGTGAGGCGGTCACCATATATTCATGAAAAGGGGTAATTATAATAGGTTTGTCCGTTTTGATTGTCCGGTCACGGTAATAATAGGGAACGATACCGGAGAAACAAATAACATCTGTTTCTCTAACTGCTTTATTGTGTAATCTCTGGACATCAGCTGGAAGTTCATACGTATAGGTACATAACTGAATAGTTGAAATGCCTTTTGCCAATTCTATCGTTTTATTAACCGAATGTTTCGAGCCGATGTAACCAACCTTCACAAACATGCCTATCAACCTCTCATTTTAATTAAATATTGTATAGAACATTACCAAAATACAGAACATTGTTCAAATGTTATTGGTTTAGCGACTGATTTCGCTAAGTCTAGTTAAGTTGGGTCTAAATTAAATGA
>NZ_JAXHDD010000052.1:0-27683 GCF_037072025.1 Pseudogracilibacillus sp. SO30301A
ACAATAAAAATAATTTCAATCCACACTCCCTATTAAGGGAGTGACAGTTTTCATCGTGAGTTTAGGCTTGGTAAAAAGAATTTCAATCCACACTCCCTATTAAGGGAGTGACCCATTGCGCTTGTCCTTGTGAGATAGAGCAACTAATTTCAATCCACACTCCCTATTAAGGGAGTGACGATTTACAAAGGTGAAGCTGTAATCAATGAGGGCATTTCAATCCACACTCCCTATTAAGGGAGTGACTCAATCTTCCGGAAACAACCGCCTGATCAAAAGCTATTTCAATCCACACTCCCTATTAAGGGAGTGACTAAAATCATTCGGCGGTTTTATTGCAAAAATGTGATTTCAATCCACACTCCCTATTAAGGGAGTGACTTTCCAGACCATTCGTTTTCTTCTACAGCTTCAACATTTCAATCCACACTCCCTATTAAGGGAGTGACTTTTATTACGGATTTATATAAAATTTATGAGGAGATTTCAATCCACACTCCCTATTAAGGGAGTGACCTATTAGCTTATTTTAATGAAGCGATTTTAGATATTATTTCAATCCACACTCCCTATTAAGGGAGTGACGAACATATAGATATGCTTAATAAAATGTGGGAGATTTCAATCCACACTCCCTATTAAGGGAGTGACTTACTCAAATCCGACCTACCACATTACGCAAAAGATTTCAATCCACACTCCCTATTAAGGGAGTGACATGCACGGGTCACAAAAAGGGACAGAGAGATAGACATTTCAATCCACACTCCCTATTAAGGGAGTGACAAAAGCACTTGAATTAGCAATAGATGATTACGGATTTCAATCCACACTCCCTATTAAGGGAGTGACGAGAGTGAAGGTGTTGACGGATTTAGAGATTTAGATTTCAATCCACACTCCCTATTAAGGGAGTGACAAATCGATCTCCTGTTAAACGCTGCACTTCTCGAATTTCAATCCACACTCCCTATTAAGGGAGTGACGAACAGTTTATTGTAGACTTTGCAGAATGGTATATTTCAATCCACACTCCCTATTAAGGGAGTGACTGTTTTTTAGCAAGCTTAACCCTATTGCTGTAAATTTCAATCCACACTCCCTATTAAGGGAGTGACTGCGATATATTGACAAAATAACTTTCACCATACTACATATGGTTAATTTTTTTCAAAAAATGTCTACCCAATCAGTTCACATGACATTATTTAGGTAAATTGATTAATATTCGTGTGCGAACCTCACAGTGTTTTTATGTTCACTTGACGTTCGCACATCCCGCATTTTCTTTTTTCTCTTAGATTTACCAGAACCTCTTCTAAAACGTAACAATTTCGTGTAGTGTTAACCATCTGATAGTTCTCTATCAATTAAAACCTGATAGTCTGTTGGGAATGTGGAACGTCAACTTTATCTTTAAATTTAATATCAATCTTTTCAAACAATAAGTGCAAAGATTCATTGCTATAAGCTCTTATGCTGAAAAACATATAATCCACGAGTTGCCATTCTTCCACGTGCTGCTGATTTGTCTAAGTCCCACATGTTTACAAGCGATTCCCAAAACACTTCTAATTTTTTCAATGTTACCCCGTTTGTTTAGCAAAGGATGGTGAATAAAAACCATAAGTTATATACATTCCATACGTCACATACGCTTTTCTTCCCATTTGGCCGTACCTTGCTTCCCCTTCTTCATAGGGAATATTTTTATCTGATTCTCCAGAATTTGAAAGAGCGACTCTTGTAATGTTCATATCTAATGGTGTAATGCGGTCACAAGAACGAGCTAATGCTAATGAACTTCTTAACCTACTAATCTATTAAGTTAGATACTCATAATACCGCCTTTAGAAGCGTTCGTGACAAGTTTAGAATATCTAGCTAACCAGCCTGTTTTAATTTTCGGTTCAAACTCTTTTAAGTTTTTACGACGTTCTTCCAATTCCTCGTCAGATACTTTTAAGTTCATTGTTCGACTTGGCAAATCTATTTCAATCACATCACCATTTTGAACTAATGCAATCGGGCCGCCTTCTGCCGCTTCTGGTGAAATATGACCGATTGAAATTCCACGAGATGCTCCACTGAAACGTCCGTCTGTAATAAGTGCAACCTTTGTTCCAAGTCCGCGACCCATGATCGCAGATGTTGGTGCAAGCATTTCTGGCATACCAGGTCCACCTTTTGGTCCTTCGTATCGGATGACGACAACGTGTCCCTCTTGCACCGTTCCATCATCTATTTTCTCTTGTGCTTCCTCTTGTGAGTTAAATACAATCGCTTCTCCAGTAAAAGTTTTGATCGATGGGTCAACTGCTCCAACTTTAATAACAGATCCTTCTGGAGCGATATTTCCGTAAAGTACAGATAGTCCTCCAACTGGGCTGTATGGATTATCTTTTGTACGAATTACTTGAGGGTTCGTGATATGATGCTCTTCTACAAGCTCACCCATCGTTTTACCAGAAACTGTTATTCGCTCTGGATGAATTGCCCCAGGAATTTTTGTTAACTCATTAATAATCGCTTCTACTCCCCCGGCTTTATTAATATCATCCATCGAGATATCAGACGCTGGCATGATCTTCGCTAAGTATGGAACCTTTTCTGCTACTTTATTAATATCCGCTAAGTCATAATCAATTCCTGCTTCATTTGCAATTGCTAATGTGTGTAATACTGTATTTGTTGAGCCACCCATTGCCATATCAAGCGCAAACGCATCATCAATTGCCTCTTTTGTAATAATGTCGCGTGGCTTTACATCTTCTTTAATCATGCGTACTAAATGTTTGGCTGCTTCTTTGACTAACTCCTTACGCTTGTCGCTTGTTGCAACAATCGTTCCATTACCAGGAAGAGTAACACCTAACATTTCCATCAAACAGTTCATTGAATTCGCTGTAAACATACCAGAACAAGAACCACATGTTGGACAAGCATTCATTTCAATATCTAATAATTCTTCATCAGACATTTGACCTGATTTATGCGCTCCAACACCTTCAAATACAGATGTTAGGGAAATTTGTTTTCCTGTTGAACTCACCCCTGCTTCCATCGGTCCACCCGATACAAAAACGGAAGGGACATTCGTACGAGCAGCCGCCATCAGCATTCCAGGTGTAATTTTGTCGCAGTTTGGAATGTAAAATACTCCGTCAAACCAATGCGCGTTAATGACTGTTTCTGCAGAGTCAGCAATCAGTTCACGACTCGGTAACGAATAACGCATGCCAATATGGCCCATAGCAATACCATCGTCTACACCGATTGTATTAAATTCAAACGGAATACCACCTGCTTCAATAATCGCTTCTTTTACGACATCTGCAAACTCACGTAAATGCACATGTCCTGGAATAATATCGATGTAGGAATTACAAACACCAATAAAAGGCTTTTCTAAATCTCTCGGTTTTACTTTACCTGTTGCATACAAAAGACTACGGTGAGGGGCACGGTCAACTCCGATTTTAATCATATTACTTCTCATCTGAACACACACCTTTAATTTTAAAATTATTAAATCTATTTTAAATCCTTCGTTGTCTACTGTCAATGGCGTTGTATGACAAAATTTAGTTCTACCATAATGATTTACTCGAATATGCTATTGTTATATTCCTAAATCTTTCATTGCGTGTAATATATGAATTTTCATTGCACTTCTTGCTCCCTCTGGGTTCCGTGATTCCATAAACTCCATAATCATCTTATGGTCATTTATCGTATCTTTTGCAACTCGTTCGTTTTTTTGCGATAAGATTACCCCTTTATTAATCGCTTGAAAAATAACCGGCATTAACTTATCCATAAGTTCATTATGAGTAGCCTTGGCAATCGCTTTATGGAATTTTTGTTCAACATCTGTTCGATCCCGACCAAGGTTAATTTTTTCTTCAATTTGCTTACCGTACTCTAAAATACGTTTTAACTCTGCATCAGTAGCTCGTACTGTGGCATAATATGCAGCTTCTGGCTCAAATATTAAGCGCATTTCATACAAATCTTTCGCATTAATCCTTGCATTTGAAAGAGTATTAAATGATTTCATATTATTACTTAAATCAATATTTTTTTTAACAAATGTCCCTTTTCCTCTTTTAATTTCTAATATGCCATTAGTAACCAATATTCTAATGGCTTCACGTAGTGTCGTTCTGCTAACATTTAGCTCCTCAGATAATTCTATTTCGTTCGGAAGCTTATCACCTGGAGCGAATTTTTTTTCAATCGTAATCATAAACAATATATCATCAGCAATACTGTCAGAAAGTCTTTTCATACGACCCATATATCAAACCATTCCTTAATTTTCTTTTTAGTATAGCATAAGTTGTCTAATATTAATGTGTTGTATGCCCACTAACCTATGTTACGTGTTGTAAAGCTGAAAACTCTTCATTTAAAAAAACATACTTAAATTGCTGTTATGAAGATAAAAACAACATAAAACATTGGTGTTCTCATATATTTTCAAGAGTTTATCCTGTGTAATCGTAAATCTTCTGGCTAATCATCCTAGACCAATATAATTGTCTAAACAATTCGGCAGTTATATAAGTTGGAATTTTCTTAAAATTATAACATAAGAATAAAAGTTGACATACCTTGTTCAATAAGTATATTATTCTTATTAATAATATTAAATTACTTGGTATTAAGTTTTAGTTAGAAGAAAGTTAAAACAAAACAATATGTTTTGAAGAAATATATAGTGAATTTCCGATTGAAATCATTTGTTATAGATTAGATTAATTATATTAGTTTACCGAATTTTTCTACTAGAAATGATACCTATAGTAAGCATAATATTTTCTGTGATTGATGCATTTATCCCAATAATGAGGAGTGTTAGCTATGTTTAACAAAAGAAGAAGCTATTTATTGATTTTAGGTTTTCTACTCTTAATTTTAGTAGGTTGTGGGACATCCGAAAACTCTGAGGCACCAGCAGAAGAAGATACTTCCAATGACAATGCGAAACAAAAGATAAATATTGGTTATCAAAAAGGAAATACATTAAATATATTACGAGAAAGTGGTATTTTGGAGGAAATCCTTGAAGAAAATGGTCATGAAGTGGTATGGAAAGAATTTGGTGGTGGAGGTCCTTTATTGGAAGCACTATTCACGGGAGATATTGACTTTGGCCATGCGTCCGATGGAGCCGCCATTTTTGCCCAAGCAGGAAATAAACCACTTGTTTACGTTGGAGCGGATTATCCAAATCCAGAAGGTGTAGGTATACTCGTTCATAAAAGTTCGGGCATTAAAACTATTCAAGACTTAAAAGGAAAGAAAGTTGGAGCAAGTAAAGGTGGAAACCATCATTATTTAACTATTCTTGCCTTAAAAGAAGCAGGTATGGATATAGACGATGTTGAATGGGTCTTTTTGACAGATGCAGCTCAAGGAAGATCGGCTTTTGAAACTCAACAAATTGATGCATTCGCCACGTATGACCCATTTTTAGCAGGAACTGAAATTGATCTTGATACGATTAATATAGTTGAGGAACAAGATTTTGGGTACCCAAATCGAACATTCTATTTTGCTAATGTAGATTTCAATGAAGAACACCCAGAATTATTAGAGCTTATTTTAGAAGCTATTAATGAATCAGATAAATGGGCGAATGAAAATAAACCAGATGTTGTCAAACTTGTTTCTGAAGCACTTGGCATTGAAGAAGAAGTGATCGAACGTGCAACGGAACGCCGAAACTATGAACTCTCCAAAATTGATGAAGACATCATTGCCGCACAGCAAAAACAAGCGGATATTTACTTTGAGATTGATCTGCTGCCAGAAAAAGTGGACGTATCCAAGGATATGCCTATCCAATAGGAAGGAGAAGGAATGTGAGAGCGAATTTTTCTAAACAACTCGTACCATGGATTGTGCCAGCCTTAATAATTGTAGCCTGGCAATTGTTTTCTATGTATGAAATCGTATCTTCCCAACTCGTCCCTTCCCCATGGACAGTACTGTCAAGCGCCTATCAACTGGTTGTCTCTGGTGAATTGTTTTACCATATGCAAGGTAGTTTAGCAAGAGCATTCGTTGGTTTGCTTATTGGTGGAGGAATTGGTTTCATTATGGGGATTTCCAACGGCTTATCCAATATTTCTTTTCAATTATCTGATACAACCTTACAAATGATCCGTAACGTACCTAATCTTGCTCTAGTTCCTCTCGTTATTATTTGGTTTGGAATCGACGAAGGAGCTAAAATCTTTCTTGTTTCGATTAGTGTTATGTTTCCAGTTTATATTAATACGCTTCATGGGATCAGAAATATTGATCCCGGCTTTATCGAAATGGGAAGGATGTATGATTTAAAAGGTTGGCATCTTTTTAAAGAAATTTTATTACCAGGTGCGTTACCATCTATTTTTGTTGGTTTACGATATGCACTGGGAAGCATGTGGTTAACACTTATTATTGCGGAAACGATTGCGACTTCCCGAGGCATTGGTTATTTAGCGATGACTGCTCAACAATTTATGCAATCAGACATTATTATTATTACAATTATTTTATATGCTTTATTAGGAAAATTGGCTGACTTACTGGCACGCTGGGGAGAAAAAAAAGCACTAAGGTGGCATAAAAACTATGCCCATTAATAATTAGGGGGAGTAACTATGACTATGCCATCCATTGTTTCAAGAGAGTCAACACAAAATAAAGCGGTCCAAATTCAATTAGATCAAGTTGAAAAAAAGTTTGGTGAGCTTACCGTATTAAATAAATTATCATTGGAAATAAAAGCTGGTGAATTTGTCGCCATTGTTGGAAAGAGTGGGAGTGGCAAGAGTACTCTTTTACGGCTTATTGCAGGCCTGGAAACACCAACCTCTGGGTTTATTAATTTTGACGATACAACAATTAAAGAATCGAAGCAGAGTGCTAGAATGATGTATCAAGATTCCCGGTTACTACCATGGAAGTCAGTAGTGGATAATGTCGGACTAGGATTAAAAGGAAATTGGGTAAAAAGAGCCGAGAATACGCTTGATTATGTAGGTTTACTCTCTTATAAAAACGAATGGCCATCAACACTTTCCGGGGGGCAGCAACAAAGAGTGGCGCTTGCTAGAGCGCTTGTTCACCAGCCTTCCCTTTTATTGCTCGATGAGCCTTTAAGTGCATTAGACGCCTTAACTCGTATGGAAATGCAAAATCTAATTGAAAACTTATGGCTCGAACATGGCTTTACGGCGCTACTGGTTACTCATGATGTTCGAGAAGCCGTAAAACTAGGAGATCGAATTATTCTTATCGAAGATGGAAAAATTAATCTAAATATAAAAAATAAAGCCAAACGCCCCCGCGAATTATCCAATGCTTCGCAAGCCTTAATGGAAAAAAATATTTTAGAGCAAATTATGAATGGGAACTAACTGAACCGTATCTTTAAAATAACTTTATGAAACAGTTGAGTAGTTAAATTTTATATGATTAAAATGTGGATTGAGATCTGCATCTAGTCTTAAAAGTTATAATTATATTGTAAAGGTCATGTATTATTCAATTGTAGTCATGTCCTAATAAAATCGAAAACTGCTACAGTTTGAAAAGTATTTCATATGTAGCGGTTTTTTCTCTAATGAATGAAAGATCATTTAAAGATAAATAATTAACCATTTTTCACACAATTATAATTACTAAATTTAGCAATACCATTATTTGTCTTTTTTATGTTCATTAAATGCATACCCATTTAAAACAAGGTTTAAAAAAGATAAAAATATGCAGTTTTAGAGAGTGTTGTTCTATAAATTTGAAGTTTTCCTTTCTTTTTTACATTTTAAATCATATTGTATTATCCCCATTGTTCTTAATTAACAAATTGACTATAACCAAGTATAATTGTTAGTAATAATAAATAGGAAGTGAATAATGTGAAAAAGAACTTTCGAAATACGTACAACTTTAATGCTGGTCCATCAGCACTTCCAACCGCTGTTTTAGAAAAAGCCCAACAAGAACTTACAAACTTCCAAGGTACTGGAATGTCTGTGATGGAATTAAGTCACCGCAGCAAAACGTTTGAAGACGTACATAATGAAGCTATTACTCGTTTTAAAAAGCTGTATGCAATTCCAGATGACTATGAGGTTGTTTTTCTACAAGGCGGGGCAAGTTTACAGTTTTCAATGATTCCAATGAACTTTTTAACGCAAGACCATAAAGCCGGATATATTATGACAGGGTCTTGGTCGGAAAAGGCATTTAAGGAAACAAAATTTTTCGGGGAAGCGTATCATATTGCAAGCTCAAAAGAGGATCAATACCGTTCTATCCCTGAAATTTCAGCAAATGATTTTGATGCGAATGATGCCTATGTACATTTAACTTCGAACAATACGATCTATGGTACACAGTGGCAGGCCTTTCCTGATACTGGACAAGTCCCTTTAATCGCTGACATGTCGAGTGACATAATGTCAAAAGCTATCGATATCAATAATTTCGATATGATTTATGCTGGGGCACAAAAAAACCTTGGACCGTCAGGAGTAACGGTAGCTATTATTCGAAAAAGCCTGCTTAAAAAAGCCAATAAAAATCTACCTTCTATGCTCTCTTATCAAACATACGTAGACAAAAATTCACTCTACAACACACCACCGACATTTGCTATTTATATGTTAGGTGAAGTGCTGAAGTGGATCGAGCTACAAGGTGGACTTGAAGCGATCGCAAGCAATAACGAAGAAAAAGCAAAATATATCTATGATGCCATTGACAATAGTAATGGTTTTTATGTCGGTCATGCAGAAAAAAATAGTCGCTCCCTTATGAATATCACATTCCGAGTTCAAAATGAAGAATTAGAGAAGAAGTTTTTAGCTGAAGCTGCAGAGGAAGGTTTTGTCGGATTAAACGGACATCGCTCTGTCGGCGGTTGTCGTGCATCAACGTATAATGCCGTTCCGCCAGAAGCATGTCTTGCATTAAGTGAATTTATGAAAGATTTCCAACAGAAAAATAGTTAAGTGTAAAATGAGACATTCCACTTTTAGTGAGTGTCTTTTTACTTTTTGCGAAAAACTTAAGTACTTATATTCCATTACCCGTTTTTGAGCAAAAACTTTGCTCCTTATTAATTCAATAAAAAAGCCTCTTTAAAAGAGAAAAAAGGCAAAAAGAACCCGCATGAACACTGAATTTTTGGTATAGATAGGTACATCCAACTCAACCAAAAAGGACGTGTTATCATGCGGAAAAATGTACCAAAAAACTAAAATTATATAAACATGTTTGCAATTAATATTACAATTAACCCAACAAACCACATAAGCGTTGTAGGTAATGACCAAACCATAATCTGCTCTTTTACATTTTTTATACCGGACATACGATTAACTACCCAGAAAAGGCTATCATTAAAATAGGAGAAGACAAGTGATCCCATTGCAGCAGCTTGAGCAGCTAATGCCATGTTTATATCTAGCTGAGCTAAAATAGGAGCCGAAATAGACGCTGCAGTAATCATTGCTACTGTTCCACTCCCTTGAATTAGGCGTACTAGTGATGCAATGATGAATGGAATAAGTACTGCTGGTAATGCTAATCCTGCAATCTGCGTTGCAATATAGTCTCCTGCTCCACTTTCACGGAGCACGTTACCTAATGCTCCACCTGCGCCAGTAACGAGAATGATAATACCTGATGATTGAATACCTTCTTCCATACGCTCCAAAGTTTCTGTTCGGCTTAAGTTTTTAGTTAGCCCGTAAATGGCAACGAGTAATCCAATGGCAACTGCGATTATCGGATTCCCGATGAAGGTGAAAATGCTATAAAAACCTTCTGTAAGATCTAAAGCTGCTAATGTTGTGTTAAAGAAAATAAGAATTATCGGTACAATGATTGGTAAGAGTGACCTTGTCAATGAAGGTAAATTATTTTCTCTTTCATTCATTAACTCCACTATTTCAGGGTACTCAATTTCCTTATCAGGTCTATGAAATCCGTCACCTGTTTCATCTGGTATTTGGTAAATCCTTTTACCAAGCCACTTTGCATATAACACCCCGGTAATCACAAGTGGAATCCCGAATATTAATCCAAGTAATATCATTAAACCAATATCAACACCAAAGATTCCGGCAACACCTAAAGGTCCAGGTGTTGGTGGTACTAGTGAATGTGTTACGACAAGTCCGGTAGCAAGAGCTACGCCGATAGACACAACAGATTTCCCGGTTCTCCTGGAAAGCGATTTCACAATCGGGTTTAAAATAACAAATGCAGAGTCTACAAATATTGGTATGGAAACTATATATCCTGCAATAGCCATTGCCCACTCTTCTTTTTTCTTTCCAACCCACTTGATAAATGAAAAAGCAAGTGTCTCTGCAGCTCCTGTAACTTCTAGGATTTTTCCCATCATTACTCCTAAACCGATGACAATACCAATAGAGGCCAAAGTGCTCCCAAATCCTTCTGAGATAGCTTCTGCTACTGAACCCGGAGCCATGCCACCTACTATACCTGCAATCGATGCAGCAATAAGTAAAGCCACAAATGCATGTACTTTTGTTTTTAATACTAATAAGATTAATACAATAACACCTAATAATAATCCAGCAATTAATTGAGTGCCTGAAACCTCCATATTATTCTCCTCCTCGTTTATTTACTCTTTTAAAGTGTCTCTATATTCCAAGTCCGGTAAAAATGACACTGCGAATTTCGCACGAATGCTTGTTTCTCCGCTCCTTGAAAAAGGAAAGCACTTTTTCTGCGTGCTAGAAGCGTTTCCTTGGAAAAGAAAATCACTTTTCCTGCGTGCCAGATCTTTGCTCATGTATCTAAATGCATACATTCCGCTGCTCAAACTGCGCGCCTCGAACTTCTTGATCCTTTTTATCCTCCTTTTTTAGAGAAATAAAGGAGTGATTATCCTTTATTTCTCTATCTATTACAAACTTGACCTGGTAAACTTTGTTGCATATTTTGCGGCTAGTTTAATACATTCTTCCATGCTTGTACTTTCAGCAATGTTTTTGCCTGCAATATCAAATGCTGTTCCATGATCGACTGATGTTCTCAAAAATGGTAACCCGTTTGTAATGGAAATCGTTCTGTGAAAATCAGTCATTTTTGCAGCGATGTGTCCTTGATCGTGGTAAAGCGAGAGTACCGCATCATACTTACCATTTAATGCTTGGAAAAACACGGAATCAGCAGGAACAGGACCAACTGCATCGATTCCTTCTTTAACAGCCGCTTCAATTCCAGGTCTAATTTCCTCAACCTCTTCCATTCCAAACAGACCACCTTCACCACTATGTGGGTTAAGACCAGCAACTGCAAACTTTCTATTTTCTACGCCTAATCGTTGTAGTGCTTTATCACATCTGATTAAATAATCATGCACTCTTTCCTTTGTTATTTGTCCAATTGCATCCTTTAATGACAGGTGACGTGTGAGAAAGAAGATGCGCATCCCTCTAACTTCAAACATGGTAAGTGGATCCTCTGTTCCAGCAAGATCTTCCAGCATTTCTGTATGACCGATGTAGGGAACCTTTGCTGCTTTAAGTGATTCTTTGTTAATAGGAGTAGTGGCTAATGCTTGTACTTCTCCTGCCAATGCTAATTCAACTGATTTTTTGATATATTCAAAAGCCCCTTGACCACCTTGAACAGAAACTTGTCCATATTCAAGTGCATTCATGTCAATGTTACCTAAATCAATCATATCCACTGTACCAAATTGATATTTCCCTTCTTTCGGGGAAGATACTTTATTGATTGCTAATTCAACCTCTATAATTTGAATAGCCTTTTCAATTACCGCATAGTCACCTATAATTAACGGTTTACTTACATTATAAATCTCCTCGTTCGCTAAAGATTTCATTGCAATTTCAGGACCAATACCAGCAGGATCACCCATTGGTATTGCTATAATTGGTCTATCATTTGTCATATCTTGTTCCTCCTCGATGTTATTCATTCGAATAATTTTGAATTTAATTTTTAGATGCACTTACAGTCATTAGATGCTTTACACTTTGATAGATTGCCTTTTTGTCTCCAGCCATACCACCTTTTGTAACAAGAGGAAAGCCATCAAAATGCCCCCCAATAAATTGTCCGTATGCAACTAGCGGAAGTACCTCATCAATTAATTTGATTCCCTCAGCATTTCCAATAGAGCATAGTGACGCAGTTATATCCCCGCCACTGGAGAAGCATCCGCCAATTTCAAAATTGCTGTTTTCAATAACAATACGGGTTATTTTAGCCAATCCATCTGCTATCCGCTTAGCAAGATAATCTTGAGTGGTTGCTTCTTTTGTAGCTATCTCTTTAAGATTTAAATTTTCTGCGGTAGGCGATTGTGTTGTAATGATAATAATTTCCTGTCTTTTCATTTCTTCTAAAGCACTACTTACCGCTCTATTTACCTCTTCTTCCCAAGTATTGGTTAAAGTGGCCAATTTTCCTGCATCAACATAGACAGGCTTGACCATTGTTTTTTCCATTAAATAATGAAGTTGGGTCTGACTATTTTTTGTGACACTACCAATCGTTACGATTATTTTTTTATTCGAAGAGCCTCCGCTTGTATATGCCTTCGAATACTCGGCAGTCAATGGACCAGGATCAACCGGAATCATTTGATAATCTCTTATCATGGCCATTGCGTTAGCTATATCTTCGATTTCCTCGTTAGTTACTGCATCTAAAACGATAATTCTACTTCCTTCGTCTATTTGCTGTTTCATAGCATGAACGATGGCTTTTTGACCAGTTAGAACCGTTTCTAATCCAATATGTGAAACCAGAAAATCACTTTGCTTTTGAACGATTTCCGGTACATAGGATTGTGTCAAAGGTATTACGGGGTCTTTAGCAACATCCGTAGCCTGAACAGGGACACCATTAACTAATAAGTAACCGCCAGATGTGATACGACCAGAGTCTGGAAAGGATGCAACAACAACAGCAATCGATTGTTCACCGCTCTGAGTTAATATGGCATCGATCTCAATACCAATGTTGCCCCTAACTGTACTATCAATTCGCTTGCATATCACATCTGTTTTCCATTCAATGCAGTTTTCGAGTGCTTTTTTAACCCTTTTCTGTGCAACCTCTGGTTTGGCATATCTACTATCTGTGTCAATACATACAGCATCAAAATCTTCAGTGAAAGGAGGCTGGTCATAATACACCATGGTTGCTACTTGAAAACCTTGCTTTGTTAGTCTTACCCCAGTTGCATTTGCACCTGTTAAATCATCAGCAATAACACCTATTTTCATTTTTCATTTCTCCTTGGGATAATAACTTTCAAATATTCTCTTATTTTTTCCTTATATTCTTCAGTTATTCCCTCATCTGTAATAACTCCATTAATATTCGAAAGGTCACATATCTTTGCAAAGGATTTTTGACCAAATTTACTAGAATCTGTTACTAACCAGGTTGTTTCCGCTGCTTCTATCATTAGCTTTTTAATGTAAGCCTTCTCGAAAGTCGTAGAAGTTAACCCTGCTTCCGGATCAACAGCATGTGTACCTAGAAATAGCAAATCAACATGAATATTTTTAATTGTATGTTCTGTTAGCGGACCAAATAAGGCGCCAATGTTGTTTTGCAGTTCTCCTCCGGCAATAATCACCTTTAATTCACTATTCATTAGCTCAGCAGCAATTTTTATGTCGTTTGTTATAACAGTAATATTTCTTCTGTTTTTTAATAGTTTTGCTATTTCATATGTGGTTGTACCCGAATCCAATAAAATAGTGGAGTTTTCTGGAATAATCTCTATAGCAGTTTGTGCAATTCGTTGCTTTTGAGCACTGAATTTTGTTTCCTTTACTTGAAAAGAACTTTCTTTAACCAATGGTTTATTCAACACAGCACCACCATACGTACGAATAACCTTTCCCTCAGATTCCAAACCATTTAAATCTCTACGAATAGTCATCGTCGATACATTTAATTGATCCGCTAATTGATCTACATCAATTTTTTTATCCATATTTAAACGTTCTAAAATTAAATCTCTACGGTCTTTTGGATTCAAAATAATCACCTTGTTCAATGTTAACATTTTATATTTATATTATGTTCATTACAAACAAAAATGTCAAGTTTATTTGTTTATTATGTTTACATATAACATCTATTATTATATTATAAAAAGTAATACAATATTAAGACCTGACCTTTCCTCGTTTACATATTAAAAAAACCTTGAAAAGGTGAGCTAATCAAGGTTTTCATTCTTTGCAATTAAATAGATGCCCCTTAAGGGACATCTTTTTTTAATACATTTTATGGTCTTTATGCGTACCAGAATCAGTGAGAAACCAAGGAGCGAGCGTTTTAATTTGGGTGATTTTTGATGTTTTCTGTTACGAATTCAAGTTTCACTTAAAAAGTTAATGCAACACTACAGATTTGTTATACTATATATAATGGAAATATGAAACTTGTTACTTTAAAAATTTTATTGAGGAGTGGTAATTTGGAAACTGTATGTTTGCTTTTAACACTTGCCTTAATTTTTTATTTAAACATTGGCTTTTTTATACCAAGTTTAATAAATGTAAGTGAAGAGGATATTGGTGAAAATTTAAAACACCTAAAGAAACACCAATGGTTCAAGAATTATCTTAGTAATGAAGAACACAAAAAATTAATTGTTCACAATAAAAATGTCCGTAAAATTATTGGTGGTTTAAAGACCAGAAAACTTGAGAGAGAACCCTATTTACTTAGGTGCCAGAAAAAAATAAACAAAATCCTAATTAAAGAATTGAATAATATCACTTAAGTAGATTTCGAAAATTCATTTTGGTCTTTCATCTGTGTTATTTATGCCATAAAAAAGATACGAGAGATTATTTCGTATCTTTTTTAGTTGAGTGGAATTTTGTCTATCACACTGAAAAAGCCTATAATTTTTTTTTTACCGAGTACGGCTTTCGGAAACTGCAACGCACAACAAATTTGAGTCCCACCCTCTGTTCAAGATGAAGAGATTTTAAAAACTTCGTTACGAAAATATAACTGTGATATATTATCTAAACAAAAAATACGCGTGATCTTCGTTACTATAAATTTAATAACGGTGTTAGAGGAAGTATTATAGATATTAAATTATACTCCCCCTTGCCACTAGAGCATTAACTTCCGTTTGTTTTTTCATTATTTTTTCTAATTGTTAGTTAGTTCCATCCACGTTTGTATTGTTTTGGAGCAATCAAATCGTATCCAAGTTCATCTGCTGCCGCTTTAGCCCAATAAGGGTTTCTGAGTAAGGCTCTGCCAATGAATACGAGATCTGCCCTATTATTTTGTAAAATCTCTTCGGCCTGGATTCCTGTAGTGATTAAGCCAACTGTCCCGGTAGCAATCGCAGAATTCTTTCTAATTACCTCGCTATGCTTGACTTGGTAACCAGGGTATAATTTAATACGGACTGGTACAACTCCACCTGTACTACAATCAATTAAGTCTACACCATGTATTTTCATTTTTTTTGTAAAATATATGAAATCTTCCTCTGTATTTCCTTGTTCATTATATTCATTTGCGGAAATACGTACAAAAAGTGGACCATCCCATTCTTTTTTTACTGCCTCGATAATTTCATAAAGGAAATGGTAGCGATTATCTCTGCTACCGCCATATTTATCTGTACGCTTATTGGTTAACGGTGATAAAAACTGATTGATTAAATAGCCATGTGCCCCGTGAATCTCAATAATATCAAAGCCGGCTTCTTTTGCACGTCTAGCTCCGTTTTTAAAAGCTTCAATCGTCGTTCTGATATCTTCCACGCTCATCTCGACCGGTTTTATTGACGTCTCATTAAATGGTAGGGGTGATGGGGCATAAATAAGTGAATTTAATTCCGCCTTTCTTCCAGCATGCGCTAGTTGAATCGCCGATTTCGCCCCATAATTATGGATTTCTTTATTTAACTGTTTTAAACCAGCAACATGCTTATCATCCCATATCCCAAGATCCTGATCCGAGATTCGTCCTTCAGGTTGAACCGCCGTTGCTTCCACCACGATTAGTCCCACTTGGCCAACGGCACGAGAAATATAATGTGATAAATGAAAAGGTGTAATCATCCCATCCTTCCCAATCGATGAATACATACACATCGGAGACATCACAATACGATTTTTTAATGTTACGCCTTTAAAATCTATTGGTGAAAAAAGCTTTGCCATTTATACCCTCCTCCATCCATGTTGCCTTTTTAGCTTGATTCATTCTTTATCTAAAGTTACCTTACATATAGTTTTAGAATGCTAGTAAAGGTAAATTCTCTTTCAATCGAAGCTGATTCATCTCACGATTGAAATCACGACTAAATATATTATTTATTAAACAACGTTTAACAGCCTTCTATATCGCAACCCATTCCCTGCACCGATTATTTTTATCGGCATGATGATAACCTCCTAATTTTAACGGAATACTGTATCTGCATATAGTTTTATTGTAACTATTCCTTTTGGTTTTGTAAAAATAGATGTTTATGAACTATTAAGTGAACCTCTACCTAAATCAAAGATTTTGGTGGAGCTTCCCTTGACTTAAATACAGCTACTTCACGCAATTTTAGTATCATTGATACTAAGCGCCTGCTGGTAGACCCGTATGAATTATAAATAGAATAATCATTTTGCAAATGCTAGAAACGAGGGCTTGGCGAAAGCAACAAGTGAATGGACATTATGGTTCGATGCGGACGAATGTCTACACATACAGCATCCTGAAGCCAATAAAAAACGTTAAAAAATAGGAAAGCAAATGTACTTTTCCTCCAATAACAAATTCTATTGGAAATCGTTTAAACTCAAAAGACCAAGCATCCTATATTCATTATCAGTGTCGTTTTTTTCGTAACCATCAATTATTCAATTTTTTATGACACTTTGGATCATTGGTTCAATATATATATACAATTTCCTACAGCCTTTTCGGACACTTCTTCTGAATCGTTTAAAAGCTACCTCAAGACACTGTTTGATAACGGTCGAGCTTTAGATTTTTCACTAGACCAAAACAGGCTTCATCAAATATGTTGACTTTTCCAAGTGGTAAGCTTATAATTCAATTTAATTAAATAATTAAATCTTATTAAGAGAGGCGGAGGGACTGACCCTGTGAAACCTCAGCAACCAGCAATTTATTGTATGGTGCTAATTTCAGAAGAATACATTGTATTCTGAAGATGAGATGAAATGTTCGTGTTGTTATTTGTAGACATGCCCTTCTCTCATCGCTTAATGAGAGGAGGGCTTTTCTTATGAGAAAATAAAAAACGGTATATTTTTCACCTTAAAATCAACTAAATATATATGATTACTTAAAAATATATTGGAGGATGTACAAATGACAGCAGAGATAATTAACTCGGAAAATAAAAATATAAGAGAAATTAAAGCAAGTTGTAAAAGAACAGGTGCAATGAAGAATAGTAATACAATTCGAAAGTTTTCCTTTCCTATTGACGAACCAGTTAAATTAGGAGGAAGCGATGAAGCGCCCACTCCAATGGAATATATTTTAGGTTCTTTTAATGGTTGTGTCTTAATCGTTGTCGAGACAATTGCTAATGAAATAGGTTTTAATTTTAAAAGTTTACATTCGGAATCGGTTGGAACGATCGATCGGCGCGGAATGCGAGGTATTGACAATATTAGTCCTCATTTTCAAAGTGTCACAAACACGATTTGGTTTAATACAATTGAAAGTGTACATCGAATTCAAGAATTAAAAGAACTCGTTAAAAAAAGATGTCCCGCCTACAATTTATTCCATGATGCACAGATTAACATTACATTAAACTGGATTTATCAAGAAACGGAGGGAGAGTAGTAATGACTTCATATGGTTGGTGGTTAATTCTTTTTGCGGTTGTTTATACGTTTGGATTGATAGCATCCGGACAGTCCTCCAGAAAAAGAGCAAATAAAACTGGCTATTTTGTTGGAGGCCGTACATTTAATAAATGGATTGTAGCTTTTTGCATTACCGGTTTATTCTCCGGATCTACTTTTATTTCCATTCTTGAACTATCCTACTTAACGGGAGTCTCAGCCATCTGGTATGGAGTAGCAGAAACATTACAAGTATTGATCATTGCTTTTATCATCATTGGCCCCCTTCGTGAAAAATTAGTTGTCACTGTTTCAGGTTTGATTGGAGAACGTTATGGGCGAGCAGCACTTGGGATTGGTGGCGCAATTACGGCTTTTGCTTTTCCAATGTGGTCTGTTGCTACAGCGATCGCTTTTGCCTCTGCTGTCCATGTGTTTACTGGAATTTCGTTAACATTATCAGTCGCCTTTACTGCTTTTTTATTGTATCTTTATTTGAAAGCTGGAGGCATGTGGTCAATCGCCTTAACGCAAACAATGAACTTTTTCGTTTTTATGATTATGTTCATCATTGGCATACTAGCATTTTTTATCAACCCTGGTATTGATGGTCTGCGCTCATTCGCAGCCTCAAACCCGGAAATGTTTCAACTAGATGGTGCTGGGATTCAAGTAATTGTCGCATGGTTTGGGACATTTTTAGTCAATGTAATCTTAGCTCAAGCAGCGTTTCAAATGGCCTTATCTTGCCGAACACCTGAAGAGGGACAAAAAGGTTTAAAGTTGGCTGCCGTCTTTGGTATTCCCTTTATCTTTCTTGGTATTTTATTCGGAATCTCAGCAGCAATCGTTGTTCCAGATACTACACTTGGGTTAGTCGCATTACCACAATATTTAATGGAAGTTCTTCCTGCTCCACTTGTCGGATTATTTTTCCTCGGTATTTGGGCTTGTGCATTAAGCTGGGGAGCACCTTGCCAATTTTCTGGAGCGACCAGTTTGGGTAAAGATGTTGGCGGAGCACTTTATCCGAAAGCAACATCAGAGCAGCTTATTACGTATACGCAACGTTCCCTATTGGTACTCACAGGATTAATGATTATATTTGGTATGTTAAGAACGGAACAGGCTGCGTGGTGGAATATTTTAGCTTGGACAATGAGAAACTCTGCTACCTTTGCTCCTGTCGTTGCCGTCTTATTTTGGAGAGTAGCGACGAAGGAAGCAGTGATTGGTTCAATGATTTTTGGATTTCTGTCTGGAATAACTTGGTATCATCTTGGTGGCTGGGCTCCAAATGAATTCTATTTAAATATTCATCCGGTATGGATTGGGATGTCAGCGAATATTAGTGTTTTGGCTCTTATTACATTGATACAAAAAGCGAATACGTTAGAATATAATTTCTTTTCAGCTAAATCAAAAAAAGGACATTACGCATTAATTGCTGGTACATTGGTTTTAATAGGTCTGTTAATGAATTTTCAAGTCATCTATGAATATGGATTACTTGGAATCTTTCTTTTCTTAATCCTTATGTCCCTTTTTATAGCAACCATTATCTATTTTCCAACAACAAATGTCAGTTCATCTATAAAACAGAGCATCGCTAAAGCAAAGTAATGAAATAGTATAAGAAAGGAAGCTAAATCATTTTGAGATAGCTTCTTTTTTAGGATCCAGAGGAAAAATGAATTTGTTAGATTTTCCTTATTACAAGGTAAATGTCTAATCAACTCCCTAAATTTGGGTGCGACAACTGACACCATGTTAGAATAAATGAAAATATTAACGAATATGAAGTGAGGATCTCCCTTCTCTCTTATCAAGCAGTTATTGTTTAACTATAACTTAACTTTCGCAGATCGGTTGCCACTATGCATGGAAAACGACTCAGCATCCGCTGCTGCCACTATGCTTTTTGGAAAACAACTCCTTAGAAATTTCAATTTTCCCTGTATCAGTCTAGTAACCGCCGAAAAGTAAATTTAACTATATATCTGTAAAGAAATGATGTCGCAGTTTATATCTTGCCTTCCATTATCGAGGCTATCAAGTAATGATTTGAGATATCAATCCTAGAAATCTGTTAGCACTCACTTTATTGGTGCGAAAGGTAAGACTATAAGAACATTGGTCATTTTGATTTGTGGTTATACTATCCGACAATGTCTGTATTGCTAGAACAGATAGTAAAAAAACATTTAAATCAAAAGATACATAAGATATTATATTTACTCGAATAAGGGTGGTAATAAATTGGAACAAACATATGTTGATTGTTTGGCTTATTTTGGTGTTGGGGGCGCACATCCCGGAGGTCTACAGCTTACAAAAAAGATCTTATCTAAAGAAGCAATAGATAAAACAAAATTTATCCTTGATGCTGGGTGTGGTACTGGCCAAACCGCTGCATATATCGCAAAACACTACGGTTGTCAGGTAACTTCTTTGGATTACAATGAATTGATGGTGGAGAAGGCTATGCAACGATTTCAGAGGCTCAATTTACCAATCAAAGTTATCCAGGGGAGAACTGAACATCTACCGTTTGAAAATGCTTCATTTGATATCGTTCTATCTGAATCGGTAATCGCATTTACAAATATTTTTCTAACAATTGCAGAATTCAAAAGAGTTTTACACCAAAATGGATTGTTAATCGCCGTTGAAATGGTACAAGAGAAATCACTTTCTAAAGATGAACTGGAAGAAATAACCCGCTTCTACGGCGTTCCTAGATTACTCCGCGAACATGAATGGCATAATGTGTTCCGACACGCTGGTTTTAAACAAATTCATGTCGAATTATGTGACCTTCAATTTGATGAAAACGATGTGAATAATGTCCCCGATTTTTCAATTTCCGAAAAGATGAATGATACGCTTTTTGAAATATTGAAAGAGCATCAACGTCTTACAAAGAAATATAAAGAAAAACTAGGATATCGGATTTTTAGATGCTTTGTTTGAAAGATGTAATAAGTTACTAGCGAGAGAGTTACTACGGGGAATGACGATACGAAAAGCAACGAATCGGGAAACAAAGGAAATTTCGTTTCCGAAATTGAAGGAAGATAGTTGCGACCAAATACAATTAAAGGTTTTTTTCGGGAAATCTTCAGGCATCTTTGTGGGAAACAGGTCTTCAGAAAGAGTTAAAAATAATGGAATTGGGTTTGAACAATTGTATCCGGTATCCCAGTTTCGTTGGAATACCGGCTTTTTTATACCGTGATTTCATTCCTTTTTATCCTTATCAATTACAATTAAATTTCTTCCGCGCTTACTTTTTGGCATCGTTACTTTAAGTATGCCATCAACAAGGGAAGCTGTTGTGTCCTGTTCGGAAACAGCAACAGGCAACGATACGACTCGTTTCACTCGTTGAAATGACTTTTCCCTGTTGTGATACTTCGTTTGATCATTTTTCATTTCACGAACTACCGAATTTTCTGCCTCTATTTGTAATTGATTACCAATGATCTCTAGCTGAATCTGGTCACGACTATACCCAGGCATTTCCGCTTCCACGATGACTTCCGAATTGGTTTCATACAGGTCAATTCGAAAAGGCCTTAATTGTGTTAATGATTGATTGAATAAGGAATCCATCATTTTCATTAAGTCTTGAAAAGGCGACATATCAAATCGCTTATGAAAATCATCTTTTTTAGAATCCAACTTCTTCATCCTTTCATTTGATTATAATAATAAAATATGCTCGAAGAAAAAAGAGTGATGGGCAATGGCGTACATAAGATGTTTCAATCTTTGCTATATACTTTAAGCAGAAATTGTTACGCTGCAAAAGAATTCAATTTTAAAATGGATAAGCGGCAGTGTGTAAATATGCTTTCATCTTTCGTCAAAAGTAAAATTATGCATCCTCCAACACTTTAGTACATTTACACTTACGATGATTCGCAGCTATACATATAATGCACAATAGGTTATCCGAATTGGGAGGTGAAAAAATGTCGATAGATTATTACCACGGTATATGCCAACGTTATCATGGAAGAGGTGTTGAAATATATACCCATGACGGGGAAGTATATAGAGGCATCATTGAAGATGTTACTGACTCTGAAGTATTTTTGCTACCTCTTGAAAATGAAGGAGAATTTGGCGGCTTTGGCTACGGTTATAGAGGTTATGGACCTTATGGAAGTGGATATGGACCTTACACACGTGGTTATAGAATCGCACTAGGTGCAATTGCCGGAATTTCCTTACTCTCTCTTTTCTTCTGGTAATCTATATTAACAATAATATTATATTTATGGTTCACTCCCAAAAAGGTCATTCATTTATTTTTTATACTATATATGGTATTGAAACAGTGAGATAGTTACTATATATTGTGTTTTTTGAATTCCCCTTTTTAGAAAACTTCCTTTTTGGGGACTAACCATATTTATAAATTAAAAGTAAGTGGCTCAAATTACTCTAAATAATTTAAACCGCACGGGAATTTAAAATAAGCGTGCGGTTTTATACATGCAGTAATTTAATGAAGAAACTGAATCAATAAGGTTAATTGTAACCGATATGCAAAATGTGTATTAAGATAAAGTGTCAAGATCTTATAACACATAGTATCGTTTTTATTTTAATAGAATTGTCAAAGTTTCATATTATAAAGTGTGTCAAGGGGGTTGGAGTTTTGGCAACGAATATGACCACTTCCTTCCCAAACTTAAAGTTTCATCATTTTTAAAAAATACTTTCAACAATTTTTTTAGATGGTTGATCTATTAAATCTATACAAGTGCTTCCGTGCTTTTCTATAAACTTTTTCACCAAATAATAGCCAACACAATAGCCAGCCATGTTCGGATATGGTTCAACTCCATAAAGTATTTGGTGGTGTTTTCGGTTATTTATTGGAATGTTTTTATTCGGCTGTACAATATTTTTCCACATGCCTTCTAGTCTTTCCTTCGAATAATAGGATACCCATTTCGAGACAAATTTTCCTCCACTTCTTTCTCTAACTGCATTTTCAGCTAATCCTTCTAGAATGATTGAATCCAATAATACGTAGTCTTTTACATCTTTCTCATATTTCGATAAGCGGCAAACATGATTATATTCGTGTGTTAGCAACGCTTTTAGTTCATTTTCTTCGTTATGTTCTGAAATAAATAAGAAAATTTTATCACGAAAAGATATTCCCGATTTCCCATTAAAGTTTTGCTTCAAATTTTGGTCATTAGATTCAGAAGGCATAATGAAAATGGGAACATTCAGCCCTTTCCATATTTTTTGGAGTACTTGTTCTTCATATTGGATGAATTTCCATATATTTTTATTCTGTAATCTTTTCACTAGAGTTATTCCATTTTTTGAAGGTTGGCGATACATTCCGTGTAAAGTTAAGTAATTATAGAGTTCAGCCGCTGAGACTTCTTTAAAGTATTCGGTCAACATTGCACATATTTTAATAGGGTTATCGTATAAATCGAGCAACCACAAATCTGTTCGGATAACACTCATTTCGTAATACCCCTTATATTTCTTTCGTCTCTCATTATATGCTCAAAACAAATAAACGTACATTATATAATGTAGGATTAGCTACTTACTGTAATCACATTCAATTCTCACCTAATCGGTTTAAATATTCTAATTTTTTCTCCAACAAAGTCATACCTTCTTCTGGTGTTGATGTTGCTGGCGTATTTTTAACAGTAGATCATTGGTAAAATCAATACCTGATACTACATTTCCCGGATGAAACGCAACTTGTTCTATTTTTGCAAAAACATTATCAACATTTTTATTTAACGTTAATCTGCCTATAAGTTGAACCGGCACTATTTCTTCTGGCCAAAGTTTTGTTGGATCCAGAATGTCAAAATCAAACATAAATTCACTTTCTTCATCAATCATTTGTACACCTAATCCATAGACTGGATATGCTCCCCGTCTTATACTTTCCCATAAATCTCTGTGGTGGTTATCAGGGTCCCTCCACCGATAATTTGAACCTCATTCCATACTAATGAATGTACACCAAGTTGTGGCTTCCAATGAAATCTTACAAAGGTGCTTCTCCTTCTTTATTGACGAATCGAAATGTATGGACACCGAACTTATCAAACATATCTGAATCTGAGCAGGAATCATTTTATATTGATAATTTCGTACATTATGCGTATAATAGAAACAAATGTTCCGATTAGGTGGTTTTTATGCAAGACAATTTAAAAATTGCTTTACACTATCTCTTCATCGACCTAGCGATTAAAACTTTAGAATTAGATCTGAAACATATTCGTAGCGGATCATTTAAAATTAAAAGTCCATATCTAGAAAAAATCCAAACAATGATTTATGTAGCTATTGGTGAACGAAGAAAACTAAAAAAAATTATGTATGACCAAAAAATTCAAATAATCTTCCTGTATAAACAAGGAAATTTTTCAACGTATAAATTTATTTCCAAACGAAATGAGCAGGACATTACATTAATGAATCAATTGATTAAGAAAAAGGTGGAAAAAGTTATGAAATGGCTAATGCAATATCAAAAAGAAGATAAAAATCCCCCATTTTTTTCGAGTCAATCATTCTAGACGCAAATAAAACTTTACTGGATAAGGAGATTTTAAAAATGAAAGTTGGAATTACACAAAAGATGAAAAAATAAAGTACCTTTGTCATGCAGATAAGAATTTAAAACAATTAATTTATTCCGTTGGAGCAATTGAAAATTTCAGTTTAGATAAGGATTAATTATTATAAATCACTTGTACGAAAATCATCGGTCAACAAGTTTCCCTGAAAGTTGCGGCATTATTCGAAGAGCGCGAAGGATTAATCTGGGACAGTTTTCATCCGGAAACTTTTCATTCTGTTGAAGAAACAGCTTTAAGAGAAGCAGGATTATCGTTCCGTAAAATTTCTTAATAAGAGGATGTTCAAAAAGTCCGGTAAAAATGACACTGCGATAGAGGATCTTCCGTTAAAACCGCCCACGTCCTGTGGGCAACACGGAAGTCATCACATCCTGTGAAAGTCCGCTGCTGGAACTGCGTCACCTCGAACTTCCGACGCACAGGACGTGCTAGTGTCGGCGTTGCTGACAGGACGTCAGCGCTTTTAGCCGATTTGATCCTTTTTATCCTCCTTTTTATACGAGAATGGACATCTGCTCTAATTTTGGCGCAAAAAGCCCCCCTCCAAAAAAGTAATAGTCTCTCGGAAATTAATTTCCGTATCGGCTCTAGTCTTTTGACTAGGGCTTTTGTATTGCTTCACCCCCAAATCGCAAAACTCCTAAGCATATTACTTGACTTTTTAAAATCGCCCCAACAATCCATTTGAAGGCATTATTTTTTGCGAAATGGGGAGATTTTGATGATTACACAAACACCTTCACATGATGATTACTTAGCGTTTATTACCAGTCAAATCGACCTGCTGTACCCAAATAAACAGTTTATTAGAGAACACTTTTTTGATTTAATTATTTGGGTAAGCCAAGTTGACCTGACGGAAACAACACACTTGCTGAAACATCGGTATTCTGCTAATCCTAGAGGAAGAAAACCACGTAACCCGAGTGACATGCTTCGGAGTTTGCTTTTGATGCATAAGCTTCAATACACAAGTGTGGATAAATGGGTAGAAGCGTTAAAAACCATTCCACTCTACGCCATTTTAAGCGGCTTTGAGCCAGATTCAACTCCTGGGGTTGGTACCTTTTATGATTTTTTTGACCGGCTTTGGCTTGCACCTTCTCCTCACTTGATGAACAAGAAGAAGAAAAAAATCAAAAAGCCAAAAAAGAAAGGAAAAAAAAATCAAAAAATGGCGCCTAAAAATCCCGGAATTGTAGAAAAGCTGGTTCGCCGTGCACTGAAACAAAGAAAAAATCATTATTCACCAAAAGCCCATGATACACTGCAACAGCTATTCAAATCCATGTTTGTTGAGCATTCTGCCTCACAAGGGATTTTGGGAAATCCGCAGTCATTAAGCATCTTAGCGGATGGTACACCAGTAGAAACTGGTGGTCGACCATACGGAAAATTCCTTTGTAATTGCCGCAAACAAGGAAACTGGAAATGCGATTGTTTGCGGAAGTTTTCCGATCCAGATGCAAATTGGGGTTGGGACAGCTCCCGGGAAAAATATTATTATGGACGAAACCTTTTCATGGTGAGTGCTACTGAAAGCCCATATGATTTACCCATTTATCCAAGGATGTATCGGGCAAGCAAACATGATTCTGTCCTACTTGTGAGTACCTATCATGAACTCCTACATTGGTACCCTGAATGGAAAATTGGGGAAAGCATCTTAGACTCAGCCTTCGATGCTTATCCCATCTATGAAATGTTGGAACACTACGACGTTTCTGCCATTATTGACCTTAACCCAAGGGGTTCCAAACAGTTTATCTATAATGAAATGGATATTAACTTAGACGGTGTTCCCGTGTGCCCCATTGGTCGTGAAATGGTTAACTGGGGCGTGGATAAAAAACGTTACCGTCGCAAATGGCGTTGCCCTGCAGCCGTTGGAAAATGGGAATGCCAAAACCCGTGTTCAGATTCAAGCTATGGGAGAACATTTTATACATCAACTAAGGACAATCCCAGACTTTTTCCACGTATAAAACGTGATAATAAGGAATGGTACAAGCGCTATTCCCTTCGCACTGGCGCTGAACGTTGTATCAAACGTCAAAAAATTGATTATGACCTGGAGGGCTCCAATGGTCGAAGTTCCCGTCATTGGAACATTCGTACATACATCATTGCTATGTGCCAACATGCAGATGCATGGGTTAAGGAAGCCACCAAAACTCAGTTTAAGGAGTTGCATGTAAAAGCAAAAATGATATTAGCCATCTAAAAATAGGAGCCAATAATTTTTTAAAATCTGCATGTTGCAGGTTTCTTTGGCATAGACTCTTTTAGTGTTAAATGGTAAAAAATACAAAATAATGAATTTCATCCTCCAAAAGCCCCAAAATCACTTAGTTAATTTCCGAGTCTCTATAAGTAATTTTACTTTTTTTTAGAAATTACTCTTATTAAAAAAATGCTTTTTACTGTCCCTTTCGTATTTGTTAGGACTTGTTTCCGTTCTCGAGACTACTTGTGTCTATCGTAAGTAAAATTAACATATCATACCTGTTTTCACTAATGAGTAATTCCATAATACACTAAATCTTCATATCGATTTTCTTTTCGTACATGATCAGTTAGTACCCCTTCTTGTTTCATACCTATTTTCTGCAAAACTCTTCCTGAAGCTGGATTAGAATTAAAGTATCTGGCATATACTTTATGGTATCCTTTTTCTTCAAATGCAAATTGTAATAAAGCTTGCGCCGCTTCTGTAGCATACCCATTTCCCCAATACTCTTCCCCAATCCAATAAGCCATTTCACCATTTTTATGTTCTTGGTTATTGGAAAGGGCTATGGCTCCATATAATTCTCCGCTTTCCTTGTCTGTTATAGCAAATTCATACAAACTATTCGTATTAAAATTGTCAAGATGATGTTTGATCCAAGCCAAAGCATCGTCTAGAGAATAAGGATATGGTAAATATAAAGTATTTTTATAAATATTATAATTATTACAAAGGTTAGTAACGGCTTCTGCATCAGACTTCTGAAAAATTCTTAACAATAATCTCCTTAATGTAATTGTTTTCTTTTTATTATCATATTGCATGAGAACTCCTCCCAAACTTTCTTCATAACAGTTGAAACGACCCTTAATCAAACAGAAGAATACTTAGCATCATATAAATATCATCCATTAA
>NZ_JAXHDD010000053.1:0-27417 GCF_037072025.1 Pseudogracilibacillus sp. SO30301A
ATTCATATAATTAGATTTCAATTCGGTGATTTAGAAAATATTCAGCGTTTTGAAAGCCTAATAAAGCGACTTAATAAAAAATTCGTTAGATATGATTTAGGCTAAAAAGAATTATCTATACAAGAAATAAAGTGTCTTAAATGATGGACAAGTTACATAGTATCTATAAAAGAGAGTCCTTTCAATATTATTTAGAAAGGGGATTGAATGAAAAAACTCACTTCCGTATTTTATATTTCCATCAGCTTGTCGATTATTTTTATATTATGGGGGGCTCTTGCACCAAGTCAGCTAGAAAGTGTCGCAACCAATTTGCAAATTTCTTTACAAATCAAGTTCGGTTGGCTTTATCATCTGATAGTCGGAATGATCCTGCTATTTTCCATTTATCTTGCCTTTTCAAAATATGGCAAAATTAAACTTGGTACAGATAATGAGAAACCAGAATATAGCACATTCAGTTGGTTTGCGATGTTATTTAGTGCCGGAATGGGAATTGGTCTTGTATTTTGGGGAGTTGCCGAACCCCTGTCTCACTATTACGAACCACCAATTGGCGATGCCCTGTCACAGGTTGCGGCGAAAAATGCTCTTCCTTTAACCTTCTTTCATTGGGGGCTACATCTATGGGCAATTTATGCACTCGTTGCTTTATCGTTGGCCTATTTTAAATTTAGAAGGAATTTACCCGGCACCATTAGTGCAACATTTTATCCTTTGTTCGGAGATTATGTACGAGGTCCTTTGGGAATTATTATTGATACTTTTGCTGTATTCGCTACCGTTTTTGGTGTCGCCACATCCCTTGGTTTTGGGGCAATTCAGATCAATGGTGGACTGCATTACTTAAATAATAATATTCCTTATGGATTCAGCTCACAATTCGTCATTATTATAGGTATTACGTTTTTGTTCATGATTTCTGTCTTTTTAGGAATTGATAAAGGAATGAAGTGGATGAGCAATATCAATATCATCCTTGCCATACTATTATTATGTTTTTTCTTAAGTTTCGGGCCAACATCATTTTTATTCCAATCATTTGCTACTTCATTGGGAAGGTATGCAGCATTTCTTCCAAAAATAAATTTTAGCCTTGCTCCTCTTAGTAAAAATGGCAGTAAATGGATTCACGATTGGACGGTTTTTTATTGGGCATGGTGGATTTCGTGGTCCCCTTTTGTCGGTTCATTTATTGCCCGTATATCGAAAGGCCGAACCATTCGAGAATTTATCATTGGTGTATTGGCAGCCCCAACGCTATTTTGCGCATTATGGTTTACAATATTAGGTGGTACGGGAATTCATTTTGAACTATTTGGTGATGGCGGTATCTGGCAAGCTATGAATCAAGGAATCAATTCAGAGAATGCATTATTTGCGACACTTAGTCAATTGCCGTTCAGTATTATCACTATTATTGTAACAATCGTCTTAATCGGAACCTTTTTCATTACTTCCGCTGACTCAGCAACATTCGTCATGGGGATGCAAACAACAAATGGAATGCTTCATCCGCCCAATCAAATAAAAGCGATTTGGGGCGTTATCCAAGCAGCAGCGGCAGTGGTGCTTCTTTGGTCAGGAGGTTTAAATGGACTGCAATCTGCTGCAATTGCCTCTGCCTTTCCATTTGCAGTCATTTTAATCTTTCTAATGATTTCATTACATAAAGGATTACAAGAGGAAAAATAAAGTTTAATTTGGATAAAAGGGAAAGTCCCCATTAAACATAACAGTAGTCCATGTCTAAAATAGATGTGGACTACTGTAATTACTTTTTCTGTTTCTGAGTAGTTAATACCTTCTATCCTGCTCTTTTTCTAAACACAATTTTTTAGTTATTGTTATTTCTCATCTTTATTTTGTTGCTTTTTGGTTCCTTCATTAGTATCATTTGATTCTTTTTCAGTTGATGAGGTTTTTTTAATATCATAATATGTGCGCGAACCCAATCCACCCTCACTAATCATTTTGGAAGTTTCTTTTGTACGCATTTCTTTTTCCCTGTCTATCTCAATTTTAGTTCTGTCATCTTTGACCATCGCTAATCCCTCCCATTTTATATATATTTTAACAAATTTTTAAACGATGAGTCCATCTTTAAAAATATAGAGATCTATTCACTAAAAACATGGGCTGGATTTACAGATGTACATTGCGAAATAAAGTTCTCCCTATACAAATACAAGGGTAATATTTTGAGAAAAAAGCAACTAGAATTAATCGTAATAGTGCGTGTTCAAAAAGGATGAAAAGGACCAAGAAGTTCGAGGCGGCGCAGTTTCGAGCAACGGAATGTATGCATTTAGATACATGAGTAGCGGAGAAACAAGCATTCGTGCGAAATTCGCAGTGTCATTTTTACCGGACTTTTTGAACATCCTCTAATAGCATCCTATGTAACATTACTGAACTTTAAATATCAATCTACAATTTTTAATCCCAGTAAGGAGGCAAACTGGATTGCTTGAAAAGTGGCTACTTTGCAACCTGTGAACCTCTCCACCTAAATCGAAGATTTTGGTGGAGCTTCCCTTGACTTAAATACAGCTATACGTCACGCAATTTTAGTATCATTAATACTAAGCGCCTGATGTAAGTTAATTAATGAAGCCAAGGTCTGCTGTGTTCTGGCTAGGAGCTCAGGAACTTTTGCCTGAACTGCTAACCTTTTCTTTTCAGAAAAGGATTTAAGGATTTCTCTAATAAAGTACCTTGCACCGATATTATAGGACGCATTTAAATCTGCATGATAGATCTTACCGCTTTGGAAAGTGGCGAGGTCTCTACTGTTGTTTCGCTTCCCTTCATCGGATCCATCGAAAGCTAGAGCAGAAGTGTTTTTAGGATTTATTTTTCTGATGCGCATACCGCGGTAATGAGCCATTTCTTCTACCTTGGATTGAATGCCTAATTGACACCAGTGGTGTAGTTTAGTTTGTGACGAAGCTTTTTTGCACCATAAACTCCCTTCGGAAGTTTCATTTTCCCAAGGTATTCGAATTAAGGATGTTCGCGTTGTATTCTTCTGCAAATTTTATAATCTCTACTGAGGTATTTACTTTTATATGATTCTGTAGACCATTGATTCTTCTCCAGTAGTTCGGAGCTTCAATGTAACCGGAATCGCGTTGCGCTTTCCTCAATTTGTTCGTTAGAGCTTTCAGTCGGTCTTTTTCTATTGGTTGGTTAATAAACTTTCTACCAATGACAGCGCCATCTAAAGTCATTGCTGAACAAACTGCGGAGTTTGTTGATCCCAAATCTACAAAAATAATAATTTGATCTTTTATTTTAGTTTTGTTTAACTTTATATTTTTTCTTAAATTGCAATATTAAGTGCAACACCTTTTTCCCTTTGGTTGAACGGCGGAGTTTCATTTCCAAATCTATATTCATAACGGTTAATTTACCCTCATCAATCCAGTTATATAACGTCTTTGTCAAGGGGACGTATTCAAATTGCTCCTTCCTTTTCGCACTGCCAACAACTGCATCAGGAGACCACTTCTCTTTTAGGATTTTCTCTTCCGCAAATTCGATAAACTCCCATGCCTCCATGATGGTGGAATGCGATCCGCAATTGCGGCGATTTTCTTCATAAACACAGGAACCAACATCAGGAAAATACTTCGTAAAAGGTTTGCGAAAGGTATTGATTTGTTGGACGCTACCTCGTTTCTTTTCACGTGATATGGTACTTACATCACGCCCCATTTTCTTAGCAATATCCCTCAATGACAATTCTTGTTCTAAATATGCAGCAATTTGTCCTCTTTCAATATCGGTTAGATGTGTATAATTACGCTTTTTCGTGTTAGAATGAGTCTGAGTCATCGTGAATTCCCTCCGTATATTTTTTGTTTTGGTCAACCTAAACTATACGCGGAATCACGATGACTTTCTATTGTTTTAGCTGGTGCACTTAATTATACAATGAACCACATTTTAAACTATTAAGGGGGAATTATTTTGATAGAAAAATATAAAGAAGAAATTATTGATACCATTGTAGAGAAATTATTTTATGGCCTCGTAATTGTTGATGATAAAGGAATTATTACTTACTTGAATGATAATTATTGCCAATTTCTTCAGGTCGACAAACAAGAAGCCGTCGGTCAACATGTTAAAGACATCATCGAAAATTCTCGGATGCACCTTGTTGTTAAAAAAGGAAAAGCCGAAATGTTCGACCCGCAATATATCCGAGGCAATTATATGGTTGCAAGTCGAATTCCACTTATTTCAAATAATAAAGTCGTTGGCGCATTAGGTGTTGTGTTGTTTCGGGACATGCATGATTTAACAAGAGTAAATAGTCAGATTAATCATTTATTGGCAGAGGTAAAATATTATAAAGATCAATTACAAGCAAAAACCGGCATTAAATATTCCATTAACGATATTATTGGCAGTTCAAAAAGTATCTTAATGATCAAGGAAAAAATTAAGAAAATTTCTCCCAGCGATTTGTCTGTTTTAATTACTGGAGAAAGTGGTACCGGGAAGGAATTAGTTGCCCAGAGCATTCATCAATTAAGCAACCGGAACAAGAAACCGTTTATTTCTGTAAATTGTGCCGCCATTCCTGAGCATTTATTTGAATCTGAATTATTTGGATACGAAGAAGGTGCGTTTACCGGGGCTCGAAAAGGAGGTAAAAAAGGGAAATTCCAATCAGCTGAAGGCGGTACTTTATTTTTAGATGAAATTGGTGATATGCCATTAAAAACACAAGTCAAATTATTACGTGTCTTACAAGAAGAAGAAATCGATGCATTAGGTGCGGAAACTCCACAAAAAATCGATGTTCGAGTCATCGCTGCAACGAACCAGCCACTTGATCAATTAGTTCGTGAAAAACGATTCCGGGAAGATTTATTTTACCGGATAAATGTGATGGAAATACATCTGCCCCCTTTACGTAAGCGCCCTGAGGATATAAAAATTATGGCCAACTATCTGTTGACGAAAATAACGAATAAAATTGGTAAACGTGTAATTCACTTTTCCGATGATGTCATGGATTTGTTCCTAAACTATGCTTGGCCGGGAAATATCAGAGAATTGGAAAACATTATTGAATCTGCGGTTTACTTAAGTAGTGGCGAAACAATCGATTTAATTGATTTACCAACAAGAGCACTCGAAAATCAGGTTGAGGATACAGAAACGTACCATTTGCATAAAATTTTAAAAGATACCGAAAGGCGTACGATCCAAAAAGTGTTGCAACTTACCCGCAACGGTAAAAAAGCAGCCGCAAAGAAATTAGGCATCAGTTTATCGAGTATTTATGAAAAAATTAAGGAGTATGATTTATAGTTTTCTCCATGTTTCTGGAATCAATTCCACAAAACTGGAAAATCCTTTTTGCATTTTTATGATATTCAGTGCATTTCAGATGTATTAACTGGCATCGCGGAAGTTTTGCAAGTAAGCGGATCGTTGATGAGGCAGAACCTTTGGATAGGGAGCCATTCAACGATTTTTTTATTACAACAAGAAGCTACTATCCCTATTTTCCCCCTTTTTAAGAATTTTTCTTGTATCCCTCCCCCTCTTGGCATGAGAATTGCATCTGTATTTAACAAGGAGGTGAAGAGATTATTTCCTTGTTACAATGACGGATAGGAAACTGAGGACGGAAGAAAAACAGTACAATTTAAAACATGAAAAGGAGATAAATCATATGTTGAATGGAAATGGAAGAGTCGCCCTTGTTACAGGAGCAGCAAGTGGAATTGGATACGCGATCGGCATGGAGTTACTCAAAAATGGATATAGGGTCGTTTTTAGTGATCTGAATGAACAGGGTTTAGCAGAAGTCACAAAGAACCTAGCAGAAAAGAAAGAGTATTTTAACATTTTCCCATGTGATGTAACGAAGGAATCCAAAATAAAAAATACGATAGATTTTACGGTGAAGCAATTTGGTAGCCTTGATGTGGTCGTAAATAATGCTGGCATGCAACATGTGGATTTGGTAGAAGATTTTCCAACTGAAACATTTGAACAGATGACCCAAATTATGATGACTGCCCCATTTATCATGGCAAAGCATAGTTTTCCAATGATGAAAAAACAAAAGTTTGGACGTATTATTAACATGGCTTCGATCAATGGTTTAGTAGGTTTTGCTGGAAAAGCCGCTTATAATTCGGCAAAACATGGAGTAATTGGATTAACAAAAGTTTTGGCATTAGAAGGAGCGGACTATGGGATAACGGTAAATGCACTATGTCCGAGTTATGTGGATACACCTCTTGTCCGTAACCAACTGAAGGATTTAGCGACAACGCGGAATGTCTCGCTAGACAGCGTGCTCGAGGAAGTGATTTATCCACTGGTTCCGCAAAAAAGATTAATATCCGTTAAAGAAGTAGCCGATTATGTTTTATTTTTAGCAAGTGACATGGCAAAAGGTGTGACGGGCCACCCTGTTGTGATTGATGGCGGATACACAGCTCAATAAAATCTAAAAAGGAGAATGATGTATGTTAGGAATTATCCTTGGATTAATTGTCTTAATGGCATTAGCATATATAGGCTGGTCCATTCTATGGGTTGCTCCGATTGCAGCGGGAGTTGTAGCAATCTTTGGGGGTTTGGATCTGCTTGATGCCTATAAAAACACCTATATGGAAGGATTTGTTTCTTTTGCGAAAGCTTGGTTCCCTGTCTTTATGTTAGGAGCAATTTTTGGTAAGTTAATGGAACTTACAGGGATGGCTAGATCGGTCGCCATTGCGTTAACAAAAATTATTGGAACGAAACGTGCCATACTCGGCGTACTCGTATCAGCTGCCGTATTAACCTATGGTGGTGTCAGTCTCTTCGTGGTTGTATTTGCCGTTTACCCATTAGCATTAACGCTTTTTAAAGAAGCAAATATTAGCAGAAAATTGATGCCGGGTACTGTTGCATTGGGCGCTTTCACCTTTACAATGACAGCGCTTCCGGGGACTCCACAAATTCAGAACTTAATTCCAATGGAGTATTTTCATACGTCTACAACGGCGGCACCGGTGATGGGAATCATTGCCACGATTGTCATGGCGGGCGGAGGTTATTTATACTTACGTTGGCGTGAAAAGGTTATGCGAAATCAAGGAGAAGTGTATACGGAGCCAGAGGAAAAAGTGGATTTCAATCATATCGATACCCCACACTTCATCTTGTCAATATTACCTCTGCTTACCGTGTTAGTTACGTTAAATATCATTAAATGGGATATTGTCGTTGCTTTATTGTCTGGAATTTTATTAATTATGGTATTGAATGTGAATATATATAAGCAATTTATTGAGGCAATCAACACAGGTGCATTAGGTTCGGTTACTGCAATTATTAATACAAGTGCTGCTGTTGGATTTGGTACGGTAGTTAAAGTAGTTCCGGGTTTTGACAGATTAACAGAATTACTACTTGGGATTAAAGGAAATCCGTTAATATCTGAAGCCGTTGCAGTAAATATTTTAGCTGGTGCAACAGGATCCGCTTCGGGTGGAATGGGAATTGCCCTGGAAGCACTCGGGTCCAAATATTACGAAATAGCTTTAGAGTCGGGAATAGCCCCTGAAGCATTTCACCGGATTGCATCTCTCGCTTCAGGTGGGCTAGATACACTGCCACATAACGGAGCCGTATTAACGTTACTAACAATTACAGGAATGAGCCACAGGGATAGCTATAAAGATATTTTCGTTGTATCCCTTGTCCTCCCAATAGTCTCTGTTATAATCGCGATTATTTTTGCGTCATTAGGAATCTATTAATCTGGAGGGATAAAATTTGGAAAAAATTACAATTATCGGAACCGGTACAATGGGCCATTCCATTGCGTTAGCAATCGCTTGGGCAGACTTACCTGTTACCGTATATGGCCTCGATGACGTAGAGATCGAAAATGCAATCAAAGGAATCGAAAGCAAAGCAAACGTGCTGAATGAAAATAACGTCATCGATGAAGGGCAAGTCGAAAAAGTTATCGACCGCATTCGATTTACGACTGATCTCGAAGGGGCAGCAACCGATGCTACATTTATCATCGAAGCTGCTCCAGAAATCTTAGAACTGAAGCAGGATCTGTTTAAAAAACTAGAAGAATGCTGTGCGACAGATACGATTTTTGCCAGTAATTCATCCAGTTTACTACCGACCGACATGGCAAAAAATTTACGTCATCCGGAGAGGGTTCTGGGCACCCATTTTTGGAATCCCGCCCATCTCCTTCCCCTTGTTGAAATTATTAAAGGAGAAAAAACGGAAAGTGCGTTTATAGATAGAGCGCGGGAATTGATGGTTCGTATTGATAAACAACCAATCCTTGTGAATAAGGAAGTGGTCGGCTTCGTCGGGAACAGATTGCAATTTGCTTTATTCAGAGAAGCGCAGTATCTATATGAATCAGGCGTCGCTTCCATTGAAGATATCGATACAGCCGTAGAGTTGAGTATCGGACGTCGTTTAGGAATAACTGGTCCATTCATGACTGCAGATCTTGGGGGATTGGATATTTTTAAAGCGATATCAGACTATACGTTTCCAGATATGTCTAATAAAAAAGATGCATTTGACTCCATCAATCAACTTGTTGAAGCAGGAAATCTCGGTGAAAAAAGTGGCAAAGGATATTATGAATGGAATAAATCTTTCAGCAAAGAAATGAAGCAAGAACGGGAAGAAGAATTAATTTGTTGGCTAAAAAAATGAACGAGGAGAGTTACACGTATGAAGCAAATTTTCGCATCATTTGATGAAGCGATCCAAGATATATTTGATGGTGCGACCATTATGGTTGGAGGCTTCGGCCTTTGTGGCATTCCCGAAAACGCCATTGCAGCACTTGTCAGGAGCGGCGTAAAAGACTAACCGTTATTTCTAACAACTGTGGTGTAGATGATTTCGGACTTGGATTATTGTTGTAAAAACAAACAGATTAAAAAATGATCAGCTCCATGCTGGTGATAACAAAGAATTTGAAGGCATTTTAAAAAAATGAAATGGATGTTCATCGTCCCCCTACATGTTACATTTTGGGGTAAACTTTTTTCGGTTGAAAGATCAATGAATAATTCGGCACATTATAAACAAAATTCAGCGATCCTTGAAATACTTCAGCGACTTCGTCAAAAGTTCAGCGCACGCTATCGTTTGTTCAGCGAATAAGACAAAAATTCAGCGTGTAACCAAAAATTCACAAAAAAAGGTGCCTACCTCCATCCAGGTCGGCACCTTCCTTCATTTTTATAAAAATAAATCCTTCAACTTAGCCCAGAATCCTTTTTCTTTGCTCATCATCAGTTTCAGGTTCTGCACGTTTAATACTCTCTGTTTTCAAGATAAATTGTACTGCATTTACGAGCTCTGTTTCGATCCCCAAAACAGTAAAGCTATCTTTTTCTTCTAAAGTATAATTTGCCATTTTTAAATTCCTCCCATTAAAAATTTGTTTTTTTACTTGTTGGGATTATAATAACATTAAACCGTGTCAAAAAATGATACTGTTTAGGAGGTCCAAATGAAAAAAGTTGAACGGATTAATACGATCATGCGGTATATCAACAACCGCTCTTACTTTACAATTTCTGAAATAATGCGGGAATTTAACATCTCTCGTTCGACAGCTATTAGGGATATAAGGGAAATTGAAGCCATGGGGATGCCACTCGAAGCTGAAGTTGGAAGGGATGGCGGTTATTCTGTCATAAACAACGCTGTCCTGCCTTCTATTCGCTTTACCGATAATGAAGTTAAAGCACTGTTTATTGCCTTTATGGCCTCAAGAAATCAACAACTTCCCTATCTAAAGAGTCGACAGTCTTTAGCTGAAAAGTTACTAGGCCTCATCCCAGAAAGCCAACAAGATACCCTAGTTTTATTAAATCAAGTCTTGCTTTTTGAAGGTACTAATCCCAATAATCCTGATTTACTAGATCTGTCTGACCTCCCTCATCATATGTTAGAAAAACTTATCCAACTCCTACTTTTGGATAGCCATTTATTGATTTCTATCAAAGAAGGAAAGGAAATAAAGTCTTATCCAATTTATCTCTTGCATCTATTTCGAGAAAAAAATCTCTGGCAAATTGATGGATTTGACCTAAAGGAAGAAAAGAGGAAGATTTTCCCTGTCGATCATCTCACTAATGTAGAACCATACGTCACGAAGAAAAGAGTTAATCTGAAAAAGATTTTGGAAATACTACATGAACAAGCTGAAGAAATCAACCTTGTCCTTGAATTAGGTCCAAAAGCAATAGCCCAGTTCAAAAAATATCATCCTTTAAAGTTTTCAATTTCCTATACAAATCCTTACCAGGCCACAGGCATTCTTAAGACTTTTATCAATGTTCATATACCCGAAGAATTGACCGATATGACAAATTGGCTACTTTTCCTAGGTGAGGATATCAAGTTTAGAGAAGTGCCAGAAGAAGTTTTAGAAAGTTTACAAAGGAGAGTATGCTTATACTCCCAATAGCAGTGGGGCTTGTCCAGTTATCAAGACTGTTCGACTTGATGTGGCAGTTTTGGGATAGGAGAAATTCTTCGCCAATCTGGCTCGATTGTAGTACAACATTATTCGATTACTACTCCCGATTGTTATATACCCGCCAGCTAGAGTTTGCAAAATCTCTTCATACTTTATTTTACCTAAGATTATTTGCCAAATAATTTTTTAAAAAAATATATTAGGAAAACCCTTTGTTAAAAATAATTAGCTTATCGAATTTCGATAAGCCAGTTCCATTGTTTTATTTAGATATGGCGATTTTTATGTGGGCTAAGTGATGCTCCTCGTGCCAAGCTAATTTTGCAACTTTTGTTGCAACTGTTATTTTACCGTTTTTCTCGTGGGTAAAAACTCGATCTAATTGCTCTTCAGTTAAACTATTTCCTAAAGATACAATGCGTTCATTGATCCCTTCAAGCATTTTAATAGAACTTTCTACAGGAAGCTCTGTATCCGGTTGAACAGCCCACTTGTCTTGATCAAAATTTGGTACTGTTGGATTCTCATCTGTTAAAGCTAGCTTCAAACGTTGAAACATGTTCACTTGAGAATCTGCAATGTGATGAACTAATTGTCGAATAGTCCAACTACCATCACGATATGTTCTGTTTAATTCCTCATCACTTAACGAATCGACAGTTTCTCTTAATCGGATCGTATACGTTTCGATTTCCTTAAGCCATTCTTGAACATTCTCTAATGTCACCTTTTCAGGAACTTGTAATTTTCCAATTGGAAATTTTCCGTCCATTTTCCCACCCCTTTTTCTTTATTTTTATTCATAATTTTTTACTACTTATGAAGTAATCCTCTTTATACTTTAACATAGATATCTAATTAACTGTTTTACTCAAAAAATAGCTCGATTATAGTCCTCACTTTGTTTGTTGTATTTCATTATCGACTGTATCTCCTTCTTTTCTAAAGAATCCGAAAATACCAGCCGTCTGGATTATGTTTGTAAATGCGTGTGGATCGATGTCATTAATAATTCTTTCTAAGTCATATAATTCATAGCGAGTAATGACGAGATATAGCATATTTTTTTCTTCTTTTGAATATGCCCCTCTTGCTGGGATAATCGTGATACCGCGAATCAGTTCTTTATGTATTGCTTGTTGTAATTCTTCTGCCTTATGTGTCACAATCAACACAGTTACTTTTTCGTGACGTGTATGAATCGCATCGATGACGACTGTCGTCACATATAGAGTCAGCATCGTGTATAAAGCATTTTCCGGCTCGTATAGGATCCCTGCGGCAAAAATGATGACCGCATTTAATAATAAAAAATAAATACCAATTGGTTTATCTTGTAGCCGTGATAAAATCATTGCAACAATGTCCATCCCACCTGTAGAAGCACCACGCTTTAAGGAGATTCCGACACCTATTCCACCAATCACTCCACCTGCAACTGCATTTAAAATAATATCTTCCGATAACGAAATGATTGGTAATAGTTCCAAAAACAATGTCGAAAATATAACAGAAAGAATGCTATAAATGGTAAATCCTTTTCCGATTTTAAACCAACCGATAAGGAGAACCGGAATATTAAGAAGAAACAATAATATCCCTGTACTTATGTCAAATGACAAAAAATCCTTGAATATACTCGACAAGAGCTGAGCAGCCCCACTAAATCCATTTGCATATACATTTGCGTTAATTAGGAAAAAATTCAATGATATTGCTAATAAAAAAGAGCCTAAAATAACAACGGCAATCCGCTTTGCTTCCATTAAAAACATAGGAAGTTTCAACCTCCTTCAATTGAATACTATTTATCGTACTGCTTTTTATCCTACTTTAATGGGTCAGTACCCGAAAATGAAGTTATCTTAATTATACTCTTGTTTCACTAGCTATAAACTAGGATTATACTGCAAATACTAGTTAATAAAACTATCTATGGATTTTACTTGTCATTAATGAGTAATTCAGCGATTAATGAAATAATCCAGCGGTTCTGGCATAATTTTAGCGTATCCAATTGTTCATCTTAGCGAATACGGTAAAAATTGAGCAAAGCGCAAAAATACAAAGATCCTGATCTTTTCCACTTAACAAAGATCTACCCGTAAATTATTTGGAACGATTGCTTTATTTTATATAAAAACCTAGCGTGTGACTCGACATCTTACAAGTGTAACTCCACGTGTTGCAAATCCACTTAACGTCTAATCCTGCTGACATGTGGTACGTTGGAGTTATACCTTGATATTATCATAATTATTTATTTTGCTGTTTTTTTAAAAATTCTTCAATTGATAACTTAATTACTATTGGATAAGTATACCTCTTCGAATGGTTGAATAATAACAAACCCATCTCCAGAAAACTCCATTTGGATTGATTCCCCACTTCCACGGCCAAGGAATGTTCGCAAGTTAATATCTGTTTTAAACTCGGGCGCTAAATTTCCGGACCAAGCTACTGTAGCATTTGGATCCGTAATGACTGGATCACCAGGGCGAACGATAAGTGTTAACGGATCAAAATGAGTCGTAATAGCTACTTTCCCGGTACCTTGTAACTTTACATTAAATAATCCTCCAGACATCACTCCAGCAATTTTTCTCATCAGTTTAATATCCCACTCGATATTTGGATCAAACGCAAGAAGGTCATTGCCATTCACTGTAATTGATTCATCATGCAAATCAAAAATAGTAATCTTTTTTCCTTGATCCGCCAGATATAGCTGGCCATTTCCGGTAGCTTTCATGAGGGAGCTTCCCTCGCCAGTAAGAGCTTTTTTAAACATCTTTCCCAAGCCGTGCTCAAGTACCCTTTCTCGTTCAAACTTAATTTGACCTGTATAAGAAACCATCGAACCCATCTTTGCCCAGACTACATCCATTAAATTTACTTCCAAAATTCGTGATGTTTCCAATTCAAAAAAATCACTTTCTTCTTCATCCTGTTTTGTTCGTTTAATAAATTCATTAAGAGAATAATTACTCATTGTCATTGCTCCTTCCATTAATTCCTTTTGCATAAGTATACACCATAAAATACAAGTAAAATATTGTTATGCAAAACATTTTTTGTTTAAAGCAGATAGACCCCGAAGCATTAAGAAATGGTCATCTACTATAAAGTGTAATCATTACATATTCTAATTTGAATATTACAGATAGGAAGAGGTAATGAATGGAAAAATATATAAAGGGTATGCTAGTTCTTTTTGCAGTTTCTTACTGATGGCATGCAGTGATGATGAAAGTGCAAATAATAATCAAGGCAATAAAGCAGTTAATCGTTCCCAAAACACTGACAATGGGGATGCAAATGAAAAGGAAGCAGTGCATTCTTTCGAAGACTAGAATGATAACTTTAGTAATTGGATTACTGAAGTAATCGAAATTATCGAAACTGATTTGGATGACCCTAGAATCGAAGAAACCAACAACGATGAAGGATTCACGTATTATCTTAAGTCTGAAGCAATTAAAGATTTACGAGCTTCAATGGGGACATATGTAGAAGGTGAAGCAATCGAAAAAGATTTGAGCAACTTATTTTTACTCCAATCGGTACCTTGTCATAATCAATTCGTGCGTACTTCACATATAGATCCAAACGGCCAATCAGTAGAAGCAACGGAATACTTTGAAGAGTGGGAACAAGCACCCAAGCATACGAACACATGAAGCAATTGTTTCACGACCTTGACATTGCGGTTAATCACGACGGAGAAGGAGAAACATACGGTGTGACCTATACATTGAACGGCGACAATGTATTAAAATTGGAAGCAACTTGGAGCGGCAATTAAGTCAGCTTTTTTATACAAGCCTTTATTCTCTATGGCTCGTTAAATAGATTAATTTTGTTGGATCATAAATTTAAAGTAGACTGTCTTCATGACAGTCTATATCTAATTCCTTATTCACTGTTCACAATAATTATCTACTAGCTGTTCAATTTGACCAGGATCAGGATATTTTCCCGAAAAAGAAAATTTGATCTCTTCTATGAATTCTCCGTCCTTGTAAACGTGTATTGCTCCATTTTGTGCGATGACACTATATTCTGGTTCGAAAAGGTATCCTTCTCGTTCAATTGCTCCCACTGAAATCACTCCTTCATAAGCAGTACATTAGTTAAAATTCCCATTTTCGCATTGGATATACGCTTAAAAAAGCCTCATTTATTCAGATGTTGACTTTTCCTTACCCGTACGATAGCCCATTGCTTTATAGCCGGTTAAACGTTTTTCGTACATTCTTTTTAAAAGAGGAACATTTGCATCTACATATCACACACTTGTACGCTGTATCTTTTCTTGAAGAGAAGACTTTTTTGTTATTATTTTGGCAGAAGAAATTCCTGTACCTTGACTGTGCATTAATTTAGCTAATAACTTTTTTAAATAAAGATTTTCATTTTGTAATTGTTTATAATCCTGCATCATAATCCCTCTATGAAATTGAAGTCACCTCCATTATACTCATTTTTCAGAAAGTATAAACTAGAATGGCTAACGAATCCATTATTTAGCATGTCATCAACGAGTTATTCAGCGATTTACATACATAATTCAGCGTTTATTGAAATAGTTCAGCGATTCCAGTAAAAATTCAGCGCATTCAACCGATCATTCAGCGAATAACACAAAATTTCAGCACTTACGAGGATTAGACCCTAATATGTTAAGCAAAAAGAACGTTGAACAATATTATGATCAACGTTCTTTTACCAAATTGATATTTACCGCTTCTGTTGGGGCTCTGAAGGTGTAGAAATATTTGACAATGCTTCTCCTGCAGCCTCATTCGATAAATTATCTACTGCTAAATCACCTAAAGCAACCATCCCTACAATTTGCCCGTTTTCTACGACAGGTAAACGACGTATTTGTTGCTGTGCCATTAATTGAGCTGCTTCTTGTACATCCATTTCTGGTGAACCTTGAACTACTTGTTGAGCTGTCATCACTTGAGATATTGGTGTTTGTGCACCTTCTCCTTGAGATGTCGCTCGAAGTGTAATATCACGATCCGTAATAATCCCTGCCATCTGCCCGCTACTATTTAAAACAGGGATCGAACCAATATTATATTGACTCATGAGTTCTGCCGCTTCCTGTACAGTTTGCGACTCATTTACTGTAACAACATTGGATGACATAATGTTACGTAATTGTTGCATAAAAATTACCTCCTTCATATTGTAGAATGGATTAGTTTAGAAATAATATGAGAGGTATTTCATTTTAAAGAGAAAATTCTTAACTCTTAACTACACAACATCATCCTGATTGTACGTCATATTATAATGAGCAATATTATTCGCTGCCCGCTCTATGCGTTTTATTGCAACAGAACCAAAGTCATCACCTTTGGCTTCTTTATAAATCGTCCACAAACTCCATAAATAATCTTGGAACACTTTATGCAACAATATCCGCTGTATTTCTTCCGGATTAGGTTCGCGTTCTAAATAATGTTTTAGAAAAAATAGCTCTTCTTCTTCAGTGAAACTTAACGATACAAATAGTGTAGCAAGATCCCACATCGGGTCAAACATTCCACTATATTCCCAATCGATTAAAAATAGTTGTTTATTAGTATCTAAAAGAATGTTTGCAGAAACAGTGTCAATATGACATGGAGTCTCCTTCACATCAAATGATTCATATACCTTTTTTAATTTCAATATATCGTTCTTTAATGGTGCAACTTTTTCCATCATTAGCGGATTCACCTTGATGACAAGGTCTTCATAATGGTTCATTAAGGAAAACAAGTGAAACCGATTTTGCATGACAGTTTTAGACCGATGAAGATGTTGAAATACAACGATAACTTCTTTCATCATCTTTCCTTCTCGTGCTAGCTCCGGAGTAAGCGTTTTCAAAAAATCGATTTTTCTAGTAATTTTGACCCCACTAGCAACATCAAAGTAGACAAGCTCCGGATTTATACCAAGTTCTGTACCGTAAATAAGATTATTTTTTTCGGCATATCGATCTATTAATTCTTCCGTGCCATAGCCCGGAATCCGTACAACATATTTTTCACCATTCACTGTCACAAAATAGCTCTTATTTGTCATTCCACCAGGAGCTTCCCTAATATCAGTAATCACAGGATCCACAAGGTGCAATGCATTCCGAATTAAAGAACTGATCATCTTTTTATCCATGCAAACCCCTCCATTTTGTATCACTTATTATTGGTCAAAAAAAGAGCCAGCTCAGGCTCTTGATTTAATAATAGTATAATTTATATTATAACATACATCTGTTTTAAATCCGCATATCTCAACCAAATTCCTTACGGTTTATAGTAGCTTATTCATATGTGGCGCCATAATTGCCTGTTCGAAATGGAAAACTTACAAATTAGACTTCCTGTGAAATGCTGTAAAGGAATAACTTCCGTTGCAACGGCTGGTTGCAATTTAACCACGGGGATTCCGATTTATCCACGAGAAATGCGTAATAACCACGGGAGGATGGAGTTGACCACGCAATTTGGCGTTTAACCACGGAGTTTACGGAATAACGACGAAGATGCTGAAATAACCACGGGAGGAGCATGAAATTATCCATACAATTTGAAAATATAAGCAGAGAGTCCTTCCACGTCAACTGCATAATATTCATCGCCATCATTATGTTCAGCGTGATTATGGTCATGTTCGCTATGCTCCTGTTCATGATGATCGGGGGCATGCTTCTTCATGTTCATGATCTTCGTAGTCACTTTCATGCTCTCCCTGATCTTGATGGTCATGGTTATGATCATGCTCATCAATCGTAATTGTTACAGGAGCTGATTCTGCAATAATCCCGTGGTCATCATCATATAGGACAGCCTTGATCTGCTGCTCAGGAATGACAGCTTCTCCTTCATATGCATTATCGTGTAATTTCATCTACTATTTTCCAGTCATATTCATCTGGATCCAACGTAAACCAATGCCAATGTTCATCCTCTGAATCAATGTGTAAGTTCGCAGTTAACTCAATAATGTCACCTGTATGATAATGATCAGACAGTCCCTGGATTTCGATGGCATGTTCATCTTCATGTTCAATGAAGGGAGTATATTAACTATAAGAATATCATTCAATAAAAGACAAGCTGATAGCGATATAAAGGTAACGATTAGTTGGGACGGAAAGTCGGAGGAAATGATTTTAAATGAGCAATAATTTTTTAAAGGGTACTGCATACCCTAAGGTGAGCAGCACCCCTGTTTCATGTAGACTTTTAAGACTGATTGATGAGTTGATTAATAAATTCAACAACCTCATCCGTTGTACCCATCGCCAACAACTCTTCTTTATGGGGAGCAATCTGTTCTTTTGAGAGCTCGCTTAATTGTGTCCGGGCAGGGAGAATAGATGTTGCACTCATGCTGAATTCATCTAGTCCAAGTCCTAACAGAATCGGAACAGCAATCGGTTCTCCAGCCATTTCACCACACATACCTGCCCATTTTCCTTCTTTGTGAGCTGCTTCAATCACATTATTGACTAAGTTCAAGATTGCCGGGTGATATGGTTGGTAAAGATAAGAAACCTGTTCATTCATCCGGTCAGCAGCCATTGTATATTGGATAAGGTCATTCGTTCCAATACTGAAGAAGTCGACTTCTTTGGCAAATTGTGCAGCAGTTACAGCTGTAGATGGAATTTCGACCATAATTCCGACTTCAATATTCTCGGAAACTTCAATGCCTTCAGCTACTAACTTTTCCTTCTCATCGAGTAAGATTTCTTTTGCCTGGCGAAATTCTTCCAGAGTTGCAATCATTGGGAACATGATTTTTAAGTTCCCAAAGGCACTTGCACGAAGTAAAGCACGTAACTGCGGGCGGAAAACATCTTCATTTTCCAGGCAGAAACGAATCGCTCGAAAGCCTAGGAATGGGTTTAATTCTTTCGGCAGATCCAGGTAGTTCAGTTCTTTATCGCCGCCTATATCTAGCGTACGGACGACAACAGGTTTGTTCCCCATCTGTTCAAGTACTGATTTATATGCTTCAAATTGTTCTTCTTCAGATGGCAGTTCACTTTTACCCATGTATAGAAATTCGGTCCGGTAAAGACCGATTCCTTCTGCTCCATTATGAAGTGCATCTGCTACGTCATCTGGAGTACCGATATTCGCTGCAAGCTCAACTTGAACGCCGTCTTTTGTAATAGTAGGCTCGTCTTTTAATTTAGCCCACTCTTCTTGTTGTTTCGCATAAGCCGCTTGTTTTTCTCTATATGTTGCCACTTCCTCATCGGTTGGATGGATGATGACATTACCTTCTAGTCCATCAATAATGATGAGATCATTTTGTGAAACGGATTCGGTGATATTTTTCGTTCCGACAACGGCAGGTATTTCGAGCGATCTCGCCATAATGGCAGAGTGTGAAGTCCGACCACCGATATCTGTTACGAACCCTTGAACAAACTCGCGATTCAATTGCGCAGTGTCAGACGGTGTTAAGTCCTCTGCGATAATGACGACCTCTTCGTCAATCAATGCAGGGTTCGGGAAGGTGACACCAAGTATATGTGACATGACTCGTTTCGTGACATCCTTAATATCTGCGGCACGTTCCCGCATATATTCGTTGTCCATGTTTTCGAACATATCGATGAACATCGTGGATATTTCTTCAACAGCAGTTGCTGCAATAACCTTATCCGTTTCGATTTTTTCTTTCATCGGATTAATTAGTTCTGGATCAGTTAAAATTAAGAGATGAGCAGAGAAAATCGCAGCGTGATCCTCACCAAGCTTTTTTTCCGTATGCTCTTTGATTTTCTCGAGTTCCGTTCTAGAAACTTCCAATGCTTGTTCTAGTCGACTTATCTCTTCTTCAGTATTTTCGGTCGTTACTTTTTCAAAGGATAAGTCCGGTGTTACGAGTTGGTATGCTTTAGCGATTGCTATACCAGGTGATGCTCCAATTCCTTTTAATTCTTTGTTCATTTTACCAGCCCCTGAATAATTATCGTGATTTCTTATATTTAGTCTTATCTTTCATTATATGCGTTTAAAATAACTTCAAGCAAGGGATGTCCTGTTTCCAATCCGGAAACTTCTTTCAGTGCTTCTCGGGCACCCTGATCTGCAATCATCTTCTGTAATTTTACTGCCTCTTCATCTTGTTCATTGGTAAATTTGAGAGCAGATGCGATTGTTTTTGCTAGGTAGGTTGGTTCTTTCCCAGTTACATCCATATACATGGTTGCCGGGCGAATGAGTCGTTCTTTCGCACCTAGCTTACGAATTGGGCCTCTTGCTACCCTTGTGATTTCATCCGAAATATATGGATTCATAAAGCGGCCGATAATTTTTTCAATATAAGCTTGATGTTCTTCCCGGTTAAAATCGTATGTTTGAATTAATGCTTCACCTGACTCATGCAATGCGCCTTTAATGATTTCTTGTACCTTTTCATCATTAATCGCTTCTGTAATGGTTTGATATCCTATTTGATGACCGACATAAGCGACGGCTGCGTGGCCTGAATTGACCGTGAATAGCTTGCGTTCGATATAGGGGGTGAGATCTTCCACGAAAGTGATCCCATTAACCTCTGGCTTGCTCCCTTTGATTGCCGGTTCTTCAACAACCCATTCATAGTAAGGTTCTACAGAAACTTGGAGCAGATTGTCATGTTTCTGATTCGGTACAATTCGGTCTACCGCTGCATCTGGGAAACCGAACAAATTATCAAATGTTATTTTTTCTTCTTGTGTCAGATGTTCGTAAATTTTCTCCTTTAAAAAGGATGTGCCACCGACCATGTTTTCACAGGCGATAATATTCAGCGATTGATTAGTTGTTTTAGCTCGCTCTTTTAAACCTTTAGCGATGAGCTCAGCAATGATCGGCAATACATTTGGCCCGACAGCAGTTGTAATCATATCCGCATGGACAATCGCCCGAACGACTTTATCCGGCTGTTGGATACTGCTAATTCCGGAAATATTTTTAACGGTTAAGGATTCGCTCTCCTCAGCTGCTAGTACGACGGTGTATTGTTTTTTCTCATTGATTTCCTTAATCACTGCTTCATTCACATCAATAAAAGTTGTATGGTATCCCGCCTGATGGAGTAATAAACCAATAAAACCACGTCCAATATTGCCTGCACCAAAATGTACTGCTTCCATTTAGTTCACCTCATCAAAGATACGAATGATTTCTTCTTCTGACGCTGCGTCAAGTATCAATTGGATATTGTCTTCATCGGAAAGCACGATTGCGATATTGGAGAGAATATCTAAGTGCTCGTCGCCTTTACCAGCAATACCCATTAAGATTTTCACCGTGTTGCCCTCTCCATACTCTACACCTTCCGGGATAGTTACGACTGATAAGCCCGATTCATTCACTAACGACTTCGCATCTTCTGTACCATGTGGTATAGCGACGAAGTTCCCCATATAGGTCGATGTTAATTCTTCACGTTCAAACATTTTATCAATATAAGAAGGTTCGACATAGCCATTATCTACTAAAATTTGACCTGCGTAGCGAATCGCTTCTTCCTGATTATTAAATGAAACATTCAACTTAATATTTTCTTTTGCTAATACTTCTTTTGCCATGGTAAACACCACTCCTTAATAGAGGTTGTTCAAAAAGCCCGGTAAAAATTACACTTCGAACTTTTTGAACTTATACTTATAATAACTTTTTATCCTTCAAAAACGTCTGAAAACGCTCGGCTAAATAGAACTTGATTGCCGTTTCATCAGCAGATTCAAATAAACGAACTGCTTCGTCTTCCTGGATGAGCAAGCTGCTTAAATAACTTAGTGTTTCTAAACTTTCTTGCTGAATATCTTTGGGGGCTAGCATGACTAGGATATGTTTCACTTCCATCTCTTTTCCGTCCATTCCTCTCATCAGTTGCGGATTTTCTAACACATAAATTGAAAAATGGATGGAAGGCACGTCTCTAGAGCGTGTATGGAAAAGTGCCAAGCTCGTATCTGGTATCCCGAGCCCGCCAACTTGCTCCCTTTCCATCAGTTTAGTAAAAACCGTTTCGCTGTTCTTAATTCTTTTCCGCTTTTCCAAATCGATACAAATCGCTCGCAATGTTGATTCTGATTGATTCCGTTCATCGACATAGAAGGAATGGAGCAGGTCAATAATTGTTTCGATATAAAGCTTGATGGTCTCTAACTGCAAAAGCGAATTAGGATTACTTTTTTGCTTTTCATTATTTACAACGAGTCTCTGCTGGCGAATTGCCTTCTTAATCTGATGGACTTCTGATTGATCTAACATTGGAGAAACGAGAATATAATCGCTTTCCTCCAACTCTTTTAAGGGGAGCGTTGAAATGATTAAATCGTATTGATCCAGGTCTTCCTCGTCTACATCGAACATCGATTTGTTTTCTATTTGCTTAATTTCTGGTACTTGTTTCATTAATTGAGTTGCTAAGATTTTCGCCGTGCCGATTCCACTGGAGCATATAACAAGAGCCTTTAGTCTTTCACCCTTTAGTAATGCAGCTGCAAAATGAAGGACGATGAAACCAATCTCATCATCCGGGATATCTAAATCAGGGAAAATGACGCTCGTCGCTTCTGCAATTAAATGAAACAATTCGTCATATTCATTTCTAATCTGATCGATCATTGGATTCGTAATCTTCATCCGCTTATTAATCCGGTAAATGGCCGGTTTCAAATGGGTGACTAAATCATTCAGTAATTGATTGTTTCCCATCATATCCACATGAATCTGTTTACTTACATAAGCAATTAACTGCTTAACCTGATAAGCAAATCCCGTGTTCTCTACTTCTAACAAAACATGCTGGTCTGAGCGAAGTTTCGCTCCCATTAAATGCATGGTAATATAACCGATCTCATCGTTGGGGATGCTGATCTCCAAGGTTGTTTCCAATTCGCTGATGATTTTTTCCGCTATCTTATATTCTTTTGTACCCTGTAACTGTTCGAAATATGCCCGGTCAAATTGAATCGTATCCCCTTTTTGCAGTCGTTCGATTGCGAGTGCTAGGTGGACAACTAAACCCACACGTGCACTATCAGCTAATGCATAGGGGAGTTTTGTACTTGCTTGTTCCACCGTTTTTTCAATCACTCGCAATTTATCTGGATCGACGAGTCCCAATAAGCGATTGGAAATGGTTGGCGTCTGTTTGTTTTGAATGTTTTCCTTTAGTAGGGAAATAAAGGCGAAAGGGTCCACATATTTGGCAATTAAATGTGTAATTGCGAACCTCTTATTCGCTTCATCTCCTTCAATTTGGACGCCAAATCCTCTGCGACGGATAAGTGTTAAGTGAGAGTTCTCTAATTCCGCTTCCAATTGATCCAAGTCGTTACTGATTGTTGCAATGGTTACATCCAATTCGTGAGCAAGGGTGAATAATTTTATCGGTTCATTCGCTTCAAGCAACATGGATAGAATCATTGCTTGTCTTTCTTCTTGGGTATAGTCATTCGGACTAATACTTGTAAGCAACCGCTCTAATAATCGTTTATCTGCTTGTTCACCAACGATTTGAAGCCCTACACCAGGCTTTTTGTCGAGCTCCATCCGGTGATTCAAAAGGATTTTTTCAACACCTTTTAAATCCCGGTGAATCGTCCGCGAGCTAACATCAAGGGCTTCAGCAACATCTTCTACTGTCACTTGTGCTTGCTTTTGGAGTAAGAAAAGAATAATTTTTCTTTCCCGCGCTGTAATACTCAAGGCGAACTCTCCCCCCAACTAATTATCTTTCAGGCGATCTACCAGCTCGTCATATTTCGGGCTGTTCAGGAAGTTATCGACGGAAATATGTTCTGCCGTTGGAAGTTTATTCTTCGCACGATCAGTCAAATCTTTATGGGTGATAACAATATCTGCATCATCCGGGATGTCATTAATCGCTTTATTCGTTACGAAAATGTCGATATCTGCCTTCTTGAATTTATTTTTAAGTAACGAGGCGCCCATCGCACTTGAACCCATACCAGCATCACAGGCGAAGATTACTTTATTTACTTCTTCTTTTTTCTCATGTTCTGTTTCAGGTGCTGTTTCTTCTGTCCCTTGATCTGAGTCATCTGCTACTTCTCCTGTAAGCAATCGCTCTACGAGTTCATCGTATTTCGGGCTGTTCAGGAAGTTATCGACGGAAATATGCTCAGCTGTTGGAACTTTTGCTTTTGCACGATCGGTCAAGTCTTTATGGGTGATAACAATATCCGCATCATTTGGAATATCATTGATCGCTTTATTTATTACGAAAATATCGATATCCGATTTCTTGAATTTATTTTTCAGAAGGGATGCCCCCATTGCGCTTGAGCCCATACCAGCATCACAGGCGAAAATAATCTTATCGATTTGTTCTGGTTTTTTCTTCTGGATGGTGACTGTTTTTATAATGTCTTCATTTTCTTCTTCATCTTGGTTCAAAACACCTGTAACTGAGCTCTTCTTCCCTTTCATTGCTTCCATTTTACCCGTAGCATCTGCTAAACTATCCGTTTCTGTCTTGCTTGATTTTAAAATGATAGCAGCGATAACAAAGGTGACAGCTGCGGCAACTAGAACACCTAAAATTACACCGAGATAACTATCTTGTGCTGTCATCGCAAGGACAGCAAAAATACTACCAGGTGAAGAAGGAGCAACTAATCCTGCACCAAACAGCTGGAACATGAACACACCGCTCACACCACCAGCGATTACTGCGAAAATTAGAATTGGTTTCATCAATACGTAAGGGAAATAAATTTCATGAATCCCACCGAAAAATTGAATGATCGCTGCACCCGTTGCAGAACTTTTGGAAGCACCTTTACCGAACACCATGAATGCGAGCAATATCCCAATACCCGGACCAGGGTTTGCTTCCAGTAAGAATAGTATTGATTTTCCAGCTTCTCTCGCTTGATCTGCACCAATAGGACTTAATATCCCGTGGTTAATTGCATTATTCAAGAATAAAATTTTCGCAGGTTCAATAATAATGTTCGCAAGTGGTAATAACCCTGCGGCAATAATCACTTTGACCCCTGCTGCAAGTGCTGTGTTTAATCCTTCAACTACTGGTCCAATTGCATAGACAGCAACAATCGCAAGTAGTGCTGCCAAAATACCAGCAGAGAAGTTATTGTAAAGCATCTCAAACCCTTGACGAATCTTCGCCTGGAAGAGATCATCTATTTTCTTCATTAAATAGCCGGCAAGTGGGCCCATAACCATAGCACCGAGGAACATTGGAATATCCGCTCCGACGATAACTCCCATTGTAGCCGTAGCACCAACAATTCCACCACGTATGTCATAGACCATCCGGCCGCCTGTAAACCCTATCAATAATGGCAATAAGTAGTACAGCATCGGGTCAACCATTGTTGCCAATTTTGCATTTGGAAACCTACCATCTTCAATAAATAAAGCCGCTATAATCCCCCAAGCAATAAATGCACCGATGTTCGGCATGATCATTCCACTTAAGTAACTACCGAACTGTTGAACTTTTGCTCGAATGCCCTTCTTTTCAGCCATTTTTTCACACTCCCTTAGTGAAGTAATATCTTATACTTTTATTCTAAAGTAATTCGTTGGCACTACTCAATGGAATCTAAACATAACTTTGGCAAGGGACTTGTTGCCATCATTTAAATAGGAGAATTGTTGTTACTATACCCAACTTTGGAGATAAGATAGACCTACCCAAGTTTTGGCAAAAAAAAATATTTTTTGATCAAAATGAACCATTTAGCACTTATAAACCCTGTTGTTATAGGATCTCACTTTCGCTGGAATGGATAGTAGCAGTTGTACAAAAAATATTGAGAATCATTTAAACAACATCCCAACCGTTTCTTTCATACAGGAAACGGAAACCAAATGCAGCATGGTTTAGTTTAGAAACAGTTAAAAATGGAAATGTAGTAATTCTATTATCTGATTTATTTGGCGCTAACCCAGGAACGAAAATTGCTGATGCGTTAGAAGTGATGATCGAAAACCTGGAGAGTGTTAGCTAGAATGGAATCTGCAGAAATAAACATACGTACATATTCTGCCGAGGAGAGGCCGAAGCAAAATGATCGGCATCCGCTTACAAAAAGACGGCTCATTGTATTAGTTTCATTAAGCATTACGCTCATCGTTGTTTCGTTATTCAGTTTGATGGCGGAAGCTGTATCTTTTTCCATCAATGAGAAATGGAACGGACTTTTTGGTAACCACGAAGTTACCAAAATAACTACATAGTCATTCGATCGTTGCAGCACGTAGACATTTCTACATATCTTATCTCTATCCAAAAAAAGTAACCGCCCAGTCCTGGTTTGCGATTACTTTTTAAAAATATTAACGTAAAAACTAAAGATTTTGGTATTTCAACCATCATAAAATAAATGATTACAAAATCTTATTTTATTTTTCTCAATTCCGCCTCATGATCGATTGATCTTCTTGCTAATAAATCAATTGTTTTTTCTTGCCGTTCTTAGGTATCTTTAAGTTTTTTGTATCTACTTGCATTAACTCAATATTTTCACCTTTTTTTGCTACCTGTTCATAGACTCCATCTGATTTTTGATCCATGACATTGACTTTTTCGTTTAAAAGACTAGCTTCCAACGTATCAAAGCGATTGTTCATTTATGATTTCATATCTTGTATTTCTTGCTTCATTCCCTGCTGTTCTTGTTTCATTTCTTGTTGCTCTTGCTTTACTTCCTGCAATTCTTGCTTCATTCCTTTCCTTGCTGCCCTTGCTTTACTCCCTGTATTTCTTTTAAAATTAAATCTAACTTTTCATTACTCAATTTGATCAATCCTTACATTTTAATTTTGGATGTCAAGTTTTCTGGTACCAAATATAAGAGTAGAAGAAACTATTTCTTAAGTAATTTTCTATCACATTCGTTAACTTATTATAACACATCCTTTATTCATAATAGGTGTGCGTCTCGGTGAGTATCTATCTCCACTCGATTGATTCTTCAGCTTTTTCCTTTACCACCAAGGTAAATTACCCTACCAGGAATGGAAAACTGATGTCCGAATTATCGCGATCATATTGGCAATTTGATTCATAAGTTCTTCTGAAGATTAATCAAATCCATCAAATCACGACCAATTAATTGTTGAATATTAATTTCTGAATTTCTAGTAACACAGGGATTGTCAATAAAGTTCGCACATAAATCTTCTGTGACATTTTTTTAGCGAAATTTTATTTTTTTAGATTATTTTCTCTAGAACAGGTTAATTTATATGCAGGAGGGATAATCTTGGAAAAACGATATAAGTTTTTATCGATTGAACAGTTTAATGATTTGCTGAAAAATTGGAATAACGATCAAATTAAAATATCCAAGCTAGAAATGAATGATTTAGATGAAATCGTCATGCAATTAGAAAAGGTAACTTATCTTAATGAAGCACCAACCATTGATGGATATGAACCTGTCCATACGTTGCAGCTGAACGGACATGGAATAATTCAAACTGATAACAATGATTCACAGCCTTTACCATCCTCTATATATGAAATCCCACTAGAAAATGATACTCTATATGAATTTAACGGGACGACATTTTTAATAAGTACGGATCGAGGGGTATATAAAATAGAGCGTGTTGATGAAAGGTCATCGTAAAATTTAAAAAAGAAGTATCCTTCCCGGAAATAAACCGTACTTGGTTACTTCTTTTCTACTTTTCTCAAGCCACGTCAAAATTGCTTCCTTCTTAAAAGAGTTTATTATAAAAACCCCATTCAACATGAAGACTATATCGTAGGGTCTAAAGCTTTTAAATATCATTTTGTTTAATTTATTCACTTTTGTTTTAGGCTATTTTTCAACATGAAAAATATGTTTTGTAATTATTATCGCTCATCTAAATATGCTAATGCATCTA
>NZ_JAXHDD010000054.1:0-27411 GCF_037072025.1 Pseudogracilibacillus sp. SO30301A
AAATTAAATGTTGGAGATTTAATTTATGTTAGAGCAAGTGAACGGATCCCCGCAGATGGTAAAATTATTCATGGATCTACCTCTGTCGATGAAAGTGCAATAACTGGGGAATCCATTCCTGAAACGAAAGGTTTAAACGCAGAAGTGTTTGCCGGAACTGTTGCGCTAAACGGATCAATAACAATTGAAATTACAAAACATGCAGAAGATACTATTTTTCAAAAAATAATTGAAATGGTTCAATCAGCACAAGACGAAAAATCACCAACTCAGCTTTTCATTGAAAAATTTGAAGGGACATACGTTAAAACTGTTTTAATCACTGTTATGATTATGATGTTTCTTCCATACTTTTTATTTGGCTGGTCATTAACGGAAAGTATTTACCGGGCAATGATTCTACTCGTTGTAGCTTCTCCTTGTGCATTAGTTGCATCTATCATGCCAGCAACTCTTTCAGCCATATCCAAAAGTGCACGAAATGGAGTCTTATTTAAAGGTGGAGTACATCTCGAAAGTCTAAGCCAAATGAAATCTATAGCATTTGATAAGACAGGTACATTAACAAATGGAACACCTACAGTCACAAATGTTCACGTTCATCCGGGTTACGATGAAGCTTTCATTCATGAAATTGCTGGAGCAATTGAGAGTGAATCAACACACCCGCTCGCAGAAGCAATTCGTTCTTACAGTTTAAACTATTTAAATAAAGATATATTTGATGTGAAAATTGAACAGGTTACAACGGAAAGTGGTCGAGGTGTCATTGGAGTGGTGAATGGTGAAAGTTGTCATATTGGAAAGGAAAATTTTACTGAAACTATTCACCCAGATACTCAGTTTTATGGAGAGTTAGCAAAAAATTTGGCGAATGAAGGAAAAACAGTCGTTTTTGTAACTCATCAAGAAAAAGTTGTCGCTATATATGCACTAAAAGATACAGTAAGAAAAGAAGCCAAAGAAGCAATCAAAGCAATTAAACAACGTGGAATTTATACGATATTACTAACGGGCGATAATGAACTGACTGCAAAAGCTGTCGCTAAAGAGGTTGGAATCGATGATTACGTATCCGAGTGTCTACCAGAAGAAAAAGTAACTTATATGAAGCAGTTACGAGAAAAATATGGCAGTGTAGCAATGATTGGAGATGGAATAAATGATGCTCCTGCTCTTGCAACAGCAGATGTTGGCATAGCGATGGGAGAAGGTACAGATGTAGCTCTTGAAACGGCAGATGTTGTTTTAATGAAAAATGATCTCTCAAAAATTAGAGATTCGATTCAAACCTCTGGAAAAATGAACCGAGTCGTTAAACAAAATATCGTTTTTTCTTTAGCTGTTATTACGGCTCTTATTGTGTCTAACTTCTTTCAAGCGATTGACCTGCCTCTGGGAGTGATTGGACATGAAGGAAGCACCATTTTGGTTATCTTAAATGGCTTGAGACTGTTAAAATAATTTGTTAACTGAGTGAGAAATATTATTTAAAAGCTCCATCGAACGTTTCCACTGCGAATCAGCGCTTGAAACTGTTCGGTGGACTTTCCCCTTGTTACCATAACAGAATCTCTTAATCCTTAGTTGAAAAAAACTGTGACTTAACTATTTAATCATCACTGGAAAGAATAACTCGAGTCGATTTCAAACATGTCGAGTCGTTTTCCATGATGTCGAGTCGATTCCGAACATGTCGAGTCATTTTCCAAGATGTCGAGTCGATTTCAAACATGTCGAGTCATTTTCCAAGATGTCGAGTCGATTTCAAACATGTCGAGTCATTTTCCAAGATGTCGAGTCGTTTTCCAAGATGTCGAGTCGATTTCAAACATGTCGAGTCATTTCCCAAGATGTCGAGTCGTTTCCGAACATGTCGAGTCGTTTTCCAAGACGTCGAGTCATTTTCCAAGACGTCGAGTCAATTCCGAACATGTCGAGTCATTTTCCAAGACGTCGAGTCATTTTCCAAGACGTCGAGTCATTTTCCGAGATGTCGAGTCAATTCCGAACATTGTCGAGTCGTTTTCCAAGACGTCGAGTCGTTTTCCAAGATGTCGAGTCAATTCCGAACATGTCGAGTCGTTCTCCAAGACGTCGAGTCATTTCCCAAGATGTCGAGTCGTTTTCCAAGACGTCGAGTCGTTTTCCAAGATGTCGAGTCGTTTTCCAAGATGTCATGTCGATTTCAAACATGTCGAGTCGTTTTCAAACATGTCGAGTCATTTTCCAAGACGTCGAGTCGTTTTCCAAGACGTCGAGTCAATTCCGAACATGTCGAGTCAATTCCGAACATGTCGAGTCGTTTCGCAATATATGAGTTGCCCTCTAGATATGGAGTTGATACATAACATAACAAGTAGACTTTTATTTCGCAATTTATGGATATTGGCCATGTAGTTAACGATGGCTTCTAAAAAGAAAAGCCGAACTATTACAAATTTCAATTAGAAATTTGCTTTATAGTTCGGTTTTTTCTAGGATTTATTAGTTTTTGTTCCCTTTTTCGCAAGCAAATCTACTTGCCTATAAAAATTATGACGGATTCTTTTAACAACTATTTTGACTTTTGATTTAATTCCCAGTTTTTCATAAAGGCATTCAGTACACCGCCAGTCGTTATAATAATTCCTGATAAATAAAACCAAATCATTAAAACGATTACAGTTCCTAAGCTTCCATAAGTCGCTGAATAATTACCAAGTGTATCTACATAAAATGAAAATCCAAATGATGTAACTTGCCAGGAAATAGTTGCGAAAAAAGTTCCCCAAATCGCATGTCTCGCCTTAACCTTCGTGTGTGGCGCCATCATATATAGTACAAAGAAAACGATAAAAAATATAATCGAAGATGTAACCCAACGAAACATATTCCATGCATTTAAAAAGTCTTCAGATAAATTAAACATCGCAAAAAATTGTTCGCCAATTAATTTTCCAAATACCGGTAGGAATAGTGCTACGACAATAACTAAAATCATACCCAGTGTTAAGCCGACAGCAATTATTCGAGCAGTAATAAAGGTTCGCTCTTTTTCCACCTCATAAGCCCTATTAAAAGACTTAGTGATCGCATTCATTCCATTTGAGGCCGACCATATTGTACCAATGATACTTAACGATAATAAACCACCACTCCGGTTATTGACTAGCTGCGTTAAATTCATGTCAATCATATTAACTACATCTGCTGGTAAATAGGTACCTAATATATCAATAACATAATTACTATCTATGGGTAAGTAACCAAGTAATGTAACTAAAAATAACAGAAAAGGGAATAGCGACAAAAGAAAAAAGTATGCTAATTGTGCAGAAAGACCGGCTACATCTGCCTGATCAATTCGATTTATTAATATTTTTCCGAACTGGATCACTTTTTGCATATTGGCAATCCTTTCTAAATGACAATATTCCCTCTAACATTATCTTATTTCTTCGTTACTTTATTTAATGAATTTTCTACTTGTTCTAAAGCATTTACGGCACTACTTGTATTTGACTCAATCATATTATTTAAAGTAAGGGCTGCATGTCGAATTTTTTCTACAGCATCGGTTGGATTTTTCACATAATAAGTAAAATTATCCCGTGACTTAGATAACGTTTCTTTTGCATATTTTCTAGCATCTTTATTTAACAAACTTAATAATCCACCAATTGATGCACCTGCGATGATACCCGTTAGTAATGTTCTTTTCCCCATTTCCTTTTCTCCTAACCTTTAATTTGATATTTTTTTAAAATATATTTTAATAAATGTTCACATGCTTCATTTACTAATTCATACGTATAATCGAAATTACCTGTATAATATGGATCTGGAACATTTGATTCACGTGCACTTTCAACAAATTCAAGAAGGTTTTTAACGACAACTTGATCAGGTATTTCGTATTCCGCCTGTATATTTTTCATATTGCTATCATCCATTGTAATGATGTAATCAAACGTCTGAAAGTCTTCCTGGAGAACTTGACGAGCAGTTATCCCTTCATAAGAGATACCTTTTTCATCTAATTTCGCTCTCGTTCCTTCATGTGGTGGTTTACCAGTATGCCATAAAGCAGTCCCAGCAGAATCTACTTCAATGTCTTTAGCTAACCCTTTTTCCTGTACCATATTCCGAAATATTGCCTCCGCCATCGGTGAACGACAAATATTTCCTAAACATACGAATAAAATGCGGATCACCTTAAAGCCCCCTAGTAAATTATTTTGCGATTGGTTCAATACATTGAGCATTATTATTTTTTACATGATTAACAAAATCACTAACAGAATATGCTGTCAAGTGCTCCATTTCAATCTCGTTTAAAAATTGATGAGCTTCTTTCTCATTTGCAAAACTTGGTCTAATCCAGACGTCTTCTTTATCTCTCGGTAATATAATTGGCATTCGGTGATGAATACTCTTCATAAATGTATTGGAATCTTTTGTTAATAATGTGCACGTGAATAATGTTTTATCCCCGTATTGCCACTTATCCCAAAGACCGGCAAATGCAAATAATTCACGATTTTCTAATTGGATTCTTTTCGGTATTTTCCCGTCTTCTGTCTTCTGCCATTCATAAAAGCTGTCTGCAATCACAAGACAACGCTTCCTAGCCATTAAGTTTCTAAAGCTTGGCTTCACATGAGCTGTCTCACTGCGGGCATTAATCATTTTATTTCCAATTTTCTCATCTTTTGCCCAAGACGGAACAAGCCCCCACTTTAAAAAACCGGCTCGACGTTTTTTTCCATCATGAATAATAGCTAGAACTTGCTGACTAGGAGCAATATTATAATTTGGATGATAATTGTCTATCTCATACGAAATATCAAATCGTTGCCTTATTTTCAGTTCATCAGCTAATAAGGTATAACGACCACACATATCAACCACTCCCAATTTATATGTGAATAACCTTTGTATTACCGATCATATCATGAATACCTTGCTTCTTTGGGGAAAATGCAATGACAAGGTATAGTAATTTTAAAATAAAAATCACATTTTGGATAAAGCGTCCAATTACTTCTCTAAAAATAAGGTCACTCCATAACAACGGCGTTTCACCGTTCTCGCTAATTACTTTAATTCCAAGAATCATTTTACCGACTGTCTGTCCCCAAAATTTTGTCATTAATAAAAAATATACATAATAAATAATCCCGGCTAAAATTCCATTCACTGTCCAAAATCCGATTTCAAGCGGGAATCCTTCATTTACGAATAGAAGTGGACTTAGTAATATACCATTGATACTAAAAATGATAATTACGTCAATTAAATAAGCCCAATAACGCATCCAAAATCCTGCATATCTATATTCATTCTCTTGTGGGGACGGTTCTACCATCGGGACAGAGTCGTTTTTTTCTATTTGGTCTTCTTCATAGTTGGAATCCATTGTTTTACCTCCCTCACACTAGTAAATATACATTGCTCGTGGTTTATCTGATTGTCTTAATAAAGACAGAACCATTTCAAGTTCTGATGAATCCGATTGGAATAATGATTTCATATTCATTCCGAGTCCTGATAAAATTCCGAAACCTTCTTCATATTGGATTACTTGGGCGTCTTCTAAATCATAATCTTCTTTAAGAGCAGTCAACGTATCTTCAAAATTACCAACTTCATCGACTAACCCAACTGATTGTGCTTGTTTTCCAGTATAGACACGTCCATCTCCTACTTCTCTTACTTTCGATTCACTCATTCCTCTTCCATCAACAATTACTTGAACAAATTCATCATACATTTCATCAACCATCGATTGTAAGATTTCTCTTTCTTCTTTTGTCATTTCTCGGCTTGCAGACATGATATCTTTATGTTTTCCACTTTTAATCGTATTAAAATTAATACCGTATTTTTCAGCAAGTCCTGCATAATTAACACTTTCCATAATAACACCGATTGAACCAGTAATTGTTGAAGGTTCAGCAAAAATTTTATCCGCCGGAGCAGCAACATAATAGCCACCCGATGCTGCCATTGATCCCATTGAAACATAAATTGGCTTTTCATATGCTGCCTGTATTTCTACAAGCTTACGGTGAATTTCTGCTGTAGGTCCTACAGCTCCGCCTGGTGAATCAACTTGTAAAACAATTGCTTCAACAGAATCGTCTTCACCAGCTTGGTCAATCATCTTTAAAAATTGTTCGTGATTGTATCCTTCAAAAAATATCGACATTTCTGCATCTTGAATTACACCATCTAAATTAAGTACAGCAATTCTTTTGTCCCAATCCCCTTCTTCTACAATATGTTCGTCAAAATAGTAGTCGTCAAGTTCAGCAAATGACTCTAACATTCCCGAAGCAATATTCATTGTAAAACGGAATCCAATCGAAACAAAGAGTAGTACAAGTGCTGCAATTAACGCTAACCAACGTTTTGTATTCATTATGTATAAACCAATCCTTTCCTTATGCAAAACTTATTTCTATAATCAAATCGTACAATAAAAATTACTCAAATACCACTGATTTAAATGGATTAAGTAAACTAATGATACTTCACCATGTACAATTATTAAAATCAGTACATTTCAACCAAGTGATTACGGATAAAAAGATAATGTGTGCACGGATAACACGTTTTTGTACGGAAAAATCACGAATATACTAAAAAATTCTTGGATAACTCCAAGTTTTACCGAAAAAAAAAACGAGCGCAGACAACACTTGTCCTTGCTCGATTTGGAGTTATTATTTACCAATAAATTGTTGTGTCCAGTAGTTTCCTTGTTCAACATAGCCAACACCGATATGTGTAAAGCTGCTATTTAGGATGTTTTCACGGTGACCTGGGCTGTTCATCCATGCATTTACAACTTCTTGAGGGGTACGTTGACCCATCGCAATGTTTTCCCCTGCTGCACGGTAGTTAATGCCATATGCTTTCATCATATCAAATGGGGAGCCATATGTAGGACTGTTATGGTCAAAGTAGTTGTTCACTTGCATGTCACGAGATTTCTCTCTTGCCACTTTACTTAACTCATTATCTACTTGTAAAGGTTGTAAACCATTTTTTGCTCTTTCTTGGTTTGTTAATTCAACTACTTGTTGCTCGTATTGGCTTAATTGACCTGAATCATTATTTTCTGGTTTTTCAGGTGTAACATTTTCTTCAGGTGCTGGTTGAGCTGGTTGCTCAACTTCCTCTGGAGCTGGTTGTTCTTCTGGCTGTTCTACTTCTTCAGGTGCTGGTTGTTCTTCTGGCTGTTCTACTTCTTCAGGTGCTGGTTGTTCTTCTGGTTGTTCTACTTCTTCAGGTGCTGGCTGCTCTTCTGGTTGTTCTTCCTTAGGTGTTTTTTCAGTTTTGTTCCACTGAATGTTCCATTTCGCTAGACAATTTTCAAGAAAACTTTCTAATTCTCTATAATTATCTTTATCTATCTTTCCTTGGTAAATAAATTTATCAGTTTGACTTTCTGTATCTCCTGCTTGAGCAGAAGCTCCAACAGATTGTCCAAATCCTGTGCTCACTAATCCAACAATTAACATTGCAACTATGATTCTATACTTCTTAAACATTACTTACTCTCCTTTTGTGTTGTTTTGTTGTGATTACATCATATCATCTATTTTTCGTAATAAACGAACCAGCCTTTTCCAAATTCAAATTCTTAACTTTTTAACTTTTAAAATGTTAATAAATAAATAGTTTTATTGATTCCAAATTAAATCCAAAAGCAAATACTAACCATCAATACCATTTTTTACATGGAATTACCCCTTGACATATTTTAAAATGCGAAGTTGTTTTACAATAATATTATGCTGTGTAATCTTTTTGTTACATTTCTATAATATATGGATTTGCTATTTACATAATTTTAAAAATATTATACTATAGTAATAGAAACGTTTAATTGCATTTCTTTTGCGAAAAAACTGCCTAACTTGTTTACAGTTTCACACCAAAATTGTCCCAACAAGTGTAAGCCAGTTCTTACTATACTTATTTAATAAGTTAGTTTGAGCTGGCTTTTTATTATTTTTAGTACTTTAGGAGGTGAACATTAATGGCGGGAGCCTTAAAAGGAATAAAGATTCTTGATTTATCTCGAGTTCTGGCAGGTCCTTTTTGTACGATGGTTCTTGGAGATTTAGGAGCTGAAGTAATTAAAGTGGAATCACCTAATAGCGGTGATGATACTAGGAAATGGGGGCCACCTTTTAAACAGAAAGTCAGTGCATACTATCTCTGTACCAATCGAAATAAAAAAAGTGTGACAATTGATTTAAAATCAGTACAAGGGATTGAGCAAATAAAAGAGCTCGTTTCTGAGGCAGATGTTGTCATTAATAATTTTAAATCCGGCACAATGGAGAAGTTTGGTCTCGGCTATAAAACTCTTTCACTTATCAATCCAAAAATAATCTATTGTTCTATTACCGGCTTTGGAGAAACCGGTCCTTATAAAGATATGGCTGGGTACGATTTTATTATCCAAGCAATGAGTGGACTTATGAGCATTACAGGAACAGATAATTCTAGCCCTCAAAAGTTAGGTGTAGCTATAGTTGATGTTTTAACAGGTCTATATGCAGCAATAGGAATTCAAGCAGCTTTAATTGAAAGAGAACAATCAGGCAAGGGACAAAAAATTGACCTATCACTCTATGACTCTGCTGTTAGTGCTTTAATTAATATAGGAAGTAATTATTTAATGACGAAAGAAATACCAAAGCGAATTGGAAATGAACATGCGAATATCGTTCCTTATCAGACATTTATTACTGAAGATGGAGAAATGGTTATCGCAGTTGGTAATGATAGTCAGTTTAAAAAGTTATGTGAAATCATTGAACAACCGAAATTGGCAACAGACATACGTTTTCAAACAAACCCTGATCGGGTGAAGCATCGTTTAGAACTTGTACCAATTTTACAAAGAGCTTTCCTTCAAAGAAACACAGCATATTGGAAAGATAAATGTGACAAAAACAATATCCCTTGTGGCCCGATTCAAGATTTGGAAGATGTATACAACGATCCCCAACTAAATAAAAGAAACATGTTTATTGAAATGGAGCATCCGACTGCAGGAGAAATCGAATTGATTGGAAGTCCGCTTCATTTATCACGTACACCGGTGACGTATCGGCACCATCCACCAAATCTAGGTGAACATAATGTTGAAATATTAAATAAATTACATTCTAAAAATCTAAACGATTAGGAGAGGATTTAATGGATTTTCAATTTTCAGAAGAACAAAAAATGTTACGTAATACAGTAAGAAGTTTTGTTGATCAAGAAATCATGCCACATATCGCAACATGGGATCGTGAAGGTTATTTTGAACCGTCGATTATTAAGAAATTAGCAGACTTAGGATTAATGGGAGTTTGTATCCCTGAGAAGTACGGCGGTAGTGGAATGGACTATAATGCACTCGCTATCGTTTGTGAGGAGCTAGAACGTGGAGATACAGCCTTTCGAACAGCGGTTTCCGTTCATACTGGGCTTAATAGTATGTCCATTTTACAATGGGGTTCAGAAGAACAAAAGCAAAAATATCTCGTCCCACAAGCTCGCGGTGAAAAGGTTGGCGCCTTTGGGTTAACCGAGCCAGCTGCTGGATCAGACGTTGCCGCTATGCAAACAACTGCGGTTAAAGATGGGGACTATTATATTTTAAATGGACAAAAAACATGGATCTCTCTATGTGATGTCGCTGATCATTTTTTAGTTTTTGCCTATACTGATAAATCAAAAAAACATCACGGAATCTCAGCTTTTATTGTAGAACGTAAATGGGAAGGTTTTTCATCAAAAGCGATTAAAGGAAAGTTAGGAATTCGCGCCGGTAATACAGGAGAAATATTTTTTGATAACTTAAAAGTCCCAAAAGAAAATTTACTTGGTGCAGAAGGGGAAGGTTTTAAAATTGCGATGGCCTCTCTTGATAATGGACGCTTCACGGTTGCCGCTGGAGCAGTAGGACAAATCATGGTCTGTATGGAAGCGTCTGTTGCTTATTGTCACGAACGGGAAACGTTTGGAAAGCCGATTGGGCAGCATCAACTAGTTCAGCAAATGATCGCCAATATGGAGGCTGGCCTACAAATGAGTCGATTACTCGTCTACCGTGCTGGAGAATTAAAAAATGCTGGAAAGCGAAACACACGAGAAACGTCTCTGGCAAAATGGCAAGCATGTGATTTTGCTAATAAAGCAGCGGATGATGCTGTACAAATCCATGGAGCGTACGGCTTTTCGGACGAATATCCGGTCGAGCGTTATTTACGAAACTCAAAAGCACCTGTTATATATGAAGGAACAAGAGAAATTCATACGATAATGCAAGCGGAATACGTTCTTGGATACCGAAAAGATAAACCTTTAAACAAAATGCTTCCAGCTTGGGAGCAGGATTTATAATATAGAAACAGAGTGTTCCTTATGGAGGGTTATTTATACGAAAAATCTAATTTATTACAGACTCAACTTTTCTGGGGATAAATGTTTTATCTCGATTGTATGCATATTATTGCGAATTTTCATATAACCATTCCTAGCGAAGAAAATAAAGTAGACTTCTAGTCAACAAAGAGCTGTTTCAAATTAATAATTTGAAACAGCTCTTTTGAATCACTTCACTATTATTAGAAACTTGCTGGAGTCATTGCCCAAATAGAAACTGACTTTTCATCATGCTGATTAATAAAACGGTGAGGAATATCACTATTAAAATAAATACTATCACCCTCATGTAAAAGATACTCTTTTTCATCTAAAATGACAGTAAGTTTACCTTTTAATACAAAGCCACATTCTTCTCCGTGATGATTAATCATTTGCCTATCTTCTTGCCCAGGCTCTAACTCAATTAAAAGCATTTCTAAGTCACCTTTTGTATTCGGTGTTAGCAATTGATACTTTAATTTAGAGTTAGGTAAAACAATCGTCTTTCGTTCATCTTTTTTTACAACGCGATCTTCAACATCAGATGAGGTAAATAAAGAAGCAATTGTAATATCCAATCCTTGACATAATTTATATAAAGTAGTCATTGTTGGATCAACATTATTTCTCTCTATTTGACTAATCATTGAAACACTGACTCCAGATTTATCTGATAATTGTTGAAGTGATAAGCCATGTTTCTTTCTTATCACTCTAAATTTGTTTCCATCTAACATCAATGTTAACCTTCCTTCACTGTTGAAAGTCTAGGTAAAGATGAAAATAACCTTTTCGTATATTCTTCTTGTGGGGACAGAAATAACTTTTCTGTTTCCCCTTCTTCCACTAACCTTCCGCGATAAAGTACGCCTATTTCATCACACATATAACGAATCACAGACATATCGTGCGAAATAAATAGATATGTTAATTTCATTTCTTTTTGAAGCTGTTTTAATAAATTTAATATTTGTGCTTGAACAGAAACATCAAGCGCTGAAGTGGGTTCGTCCAAAATAATGAACTCCGGATCTGTAATGATCGCACGTGCAATTGCAATTCTTTGCCTTTGACCACCAGAAAATTCATGGGGATAGCGATTAAGATGATCTTCATTCATTCCTACTCGCCTCATTAATTGAACTAAATATTCATTTGAAAACTTCTCTTTTTGCATCTGCTTAGGTAAAGCGCGTAATGGCTCTGTCACGATATCTTTTATCGTAAATCGCACATCTAATGATGATTGTGGGTCTTGGAAAACAATTTGCATCATCCCAGCTGGTGGACGGATAAACTTCCCTTTTTTATTCCAAAGTTCTTTTTCTTTAAATTTGATTGTACCACTTGTTGGCTCTAATAGCCCTATTGTTATATTTCCGATTGTACTTTTTCCTGAACCGGATTCTCCAACTAATCCATATGTTTGACCGCGTTTTATCGATATAGAAATATTTTCGACCGCTATTACCCCGTCAAATTGTTTAGACAAGTTCTTGATGGTCAACATAAACTTCAGCCTCCCAACAACTAATTTTATGATCTTGGTTCACTTCAACAATTGTTGGCTGTTCATGCAAACACTTTTCCGTCCGAATCGGACAACGGCTATAAAAAACACAACCTTGTGGACGGTTTCGTGGATTAAATGATTCCCCATGTAGTACTTTCAATGCTTCATCTTGGCTTTTTCCTTCTGGTAATGACTCAATCAGTCCCCTTGTATATGGATGACTCGATTTCATTAATACTTGTTTCGTATTTCCTTCTTCCACAATTTTCCCGCCATACATCACATATACACGATCACATATATTCGCAACAACACCTAAATCATGTGTAATTAATATAATACTTGTTCCTTTTTTTTCACATAGCTCTTGCATTAATTTTAAAATTTCAGCTTGAATCGTTACATCAAGAGCTGTAGTAGGTTCATCTGCAATAACTAATTCTGGTGGAGCAGACATGGCAAGTGCAATCACTACTCGTTGCCTCATTCCTCCACTCAGTTGAAAAGGATACTTCTTAGCAACTTCCTCTGGATCGTTAATTTTTACATCTTTTAACGCTGCAATCGTTAATCGATCGGCCTCTTTCTTATTTACTTTTTGATGTTTTTGAATGACATTTGCAATTTGCTTCCCAATTTTCATCGTAGGGTTTAAAGCTGTCATTGGCTCCTGAAAAATCATCCCAATTTCTTTGCCACGTAGTAATTGAATTTCTTTTTCTGATAATTGCAGTAAATTTTTATCTTTATATATTATTTCCCCATTCGTTATCTCGGCATTACGATCTAATAAACCTAAAATAGAAAGAGCAGTGACAGATTTCCCTGAGCCTGACTCACCAACAATACCAATTATTTCTCCTTTATTTACATGTAACGAAACATCTTCTAATACATCTGTTTTCCCATAAATACTATTGAATGTAACAGATAAATTTTTAATTTGAAGGAACATAGTATGCCTCCTTATTTTAACGACTTAGGATCTAGTAAATCTCTTAAGCCATCTCCTAGTAAATTAAAGCTAACGGATGCTAAGAAAATAAACAGTCCTGGAAATGTTGCATACCACCACTGATTTAAGAAGTATTCCCAGCCAGTATGAATCATCGCACCCCATTCAGGTGTTGGCGGTTGCGCCCCAAGCCCTAAAAATCCTAATGTAGCAATTAGTAAAATAACGTCCCCTAAATCAATCGTAATTTGAATGATGACTGGTGTGATCACATTTGGAATCACATGTCTGAAAATAATCCAAATATCTGATAATCCAAACGTTTTTGCCGCTTTTACATAAAGCCTTTCACGAACAACGAGTGTTTCACTTCGAGCTAAACGTACAAAAACTGGTATTTTTACAATTGCGATTGCTAGCATCGCATTGAAAAGACTCGGACCTAATGCTGCAGTTAATGCCATTGCTAATACTAATGTTGGGAAAGCTAAAATAACATCCATTATTCGCATAATGATTTGCCCAAACTTTCCTCCAAAATATCCTGCAGTTGCACCGATAATCGTGCCAATTAAACCTGTAACAACTACGACTGAAATCCCCATTCCTAATGAAAGCCTTGCTCCATAGATTACTCTCGTAAAAATATCCCGACCAACTTCATCTGTACCAAACCAATGAGCTGCACTAGGTGATGCTAATCGATTGGACATATCGATACTATCTGGTTCATAAGGAGTTAACAGTGGGGCAAAGGCTGCCATAATGATAAATAAAATTAATACGAAGCCTCCGATTAATGTGAGAGGATTTTTTCTAAAGCGATACCATTTTATTTTCCATTCTGCAGGTTGTTTCAGTTCTATAGCTTTTGTCTCCATGTTTTCCCCCCTATTCCCTAATTTGTGGATCGAGCACTAAATATAGTAAGTCAACGACTAAATTAATTAACACATATCCAACTGCTATAAAAATGGTAAAACCCATAATCGCTGGAAAATCTAAATTTCCGATAGAATCTACGACATATTTCCCCATCCCTGGCCAATTAAAGACAATTTCAGTGATGACAGCTCCACCTAATAATGATCCAAAAGAAACTCCTATAACAGTAACAGTTGGAATAAGGGCGTTACGTAATCCATAACGAAAAATTAAAGTCAAATTTGAAATTCCATTCGCCTTTGCTGTCCGAATAAAGTCTTGATTTAAAATATCAATCATAGAAGATCTAACCTGTCTCGTAATTGCCGATAATTGAACATAGGAGAGGGCAATTGCGGGTAACAGGAGATGGCTGATTGCATTTTTAAACGTATTAAAATCTCCCGCTATTAAACTATCAATCGTATAAAACCCAGTTATTTTATCAGGACGTGCTATCGTCAAATCTAATCTACCCGAAGAAGGTAACCATCCAAGCTTACCGTAAAAAAATAAAATTAAAAGTAGTCCACTTAAAAAGACAGGTGTAGATACTCCTGAAATAGAAAATATTCGACCGATATAATCGATTTTCGTATTATTATATACCGCTGTGATAACACCGATAATAATTCCAAAAAAGATTGCAATAATAAAAGCAAACACAACTAACTCTAATGTTGCTGGAAAATAAGTAAATAAATCATTCATCACTGGCTGCTGGGTTCGAATCGACGTTCCTAAATCACCTGTAAAAATCCCTTTTATATAATTAAAATACTGAACAAATAATGGATCATTTAAGCCTAATTGTTCTCTCACTTTTTCATAAGTTTCTTGACTTGCTCGTTGCCCAACAATCATCCGGGCTGGGTCGCCCGGGATAATATTGGATATCATAAAGGTTATAATACTAACTCCAAATATGACAAACACAAGCATAATCATTCTATCTTTTATAACTTTTAGCATTGACTTGTCATCACCTTTATCTAATATTATTTAGACATTTCTGCCAAGTTATAGATCCCTTCTAACATCGGGTTATATACAAATCCTTTGACATTATCTCTCATAGGTACGATAAAGTCTTTTTGTGCAAGATGAATATAAACAGCATCATCGACAATAATTTCTTGTGCTTCATTATATAATGCTTCTCTTTCTGCTTGGTCACTAATGGAAGCCGCTTCTCTAATTAATTTATCGACTTGTTCATTTTCATAAAATGATCTGTTTCCAGCTAATCCCCAGTTTTCGGAATCAAACCAATAGTTCATAAACATGAATGGATCTCCATAGTCTGGACTCCATACTCCTAAAGATAAATCAAATTCACCAACATCAATTTGTTCTCTCATTGTTGCATAAGCCACTTTATTTAATTTCACATTGATGCCAATTTCACTTAAATTACTTTGGAGCATGAGTGCTAATTCTTCCCAATATGGTCGGTTATCAGAATATAATAGATCTAATGTTACATCAGTAAACCCTGACTGTTCAAGTAATTCCTTAGCTTTATCTGTATCAAATGTATACATATCTAAATCAGGATTGTGTCCCCATAAACCTTCAGGAACTGGTCCTTTAAACTGCTTCGCATATCCCTCCATAATTTGAGAGATAATCGAATCATAATCGATTGCATAGTTAACGGCTTGACGGAACTCTTTATTTTTCATCGCGTCTTGCCCTTTTCCAATATTCATATAAACATAGTCAACTAACAAAGAAGGAGACTCTTCAATCTTAATCCCTTCCATTTCTTTTAAACTTTCAATTTGATCTGTCGGTATGCCTTCAACAATATCTACTTCACCTTTTTCAAGCCGCATACGCGCACCAGCCGTATCTGAAGCAATTTGGAAAATAACCGTTTTCAATTCAGGTTCCACATTTGAATTTGGATTAACTGTTAATTTATAATACTGCCCTTGTTCATATTCTTCTAATTGATAGATACCGCTTCCCATTGTATTAACAGATAAGTAGTTTTGACCTAAATCTCCATCTTCTTCAAAGTCTAATACTTTTGGATTCACAATCGAACCATAGCTCGCTGCTAACGTTGAGATAAATGGTGGAAATTCATTTTCTAATTCAAATTCAACTGTATAATCATCGATCACTTCAATGTTTTTAATAATTTCATATAAGCTTGAAGGACCTTTTTCGATCTGAATTATACGTTCAAATGTAAATTTAACCGCTTCTGCATCTACTTCAGAACCATCGGAAAATTGATGTCCTTCCTCAAGATAAAATGTATACGTTAATCCATCATCTGAAATATCCCATTCTTTTGCAATTCCTGGTTTTACAGTTGTTTTTTCACCATCATATTCTACTAATCGTTCATATGCTGGATGAGTAATTTTCCACGAAGCATTGTCCATTGAAACACCTGGGTCAAGTGTTCCTGCTTCAGCTGGAATAGATACAGTTAACGCGTCAGATGCAGTCGACGATTCATCAGTAGCTCCATCGCTCAAACTTGTTTCAGAGTCGTTATTAGACGAACATGCACTTAATACTAATATCAATAACATGAAAATAATTAAAAATCTATTACGCATCATTTTTCCCCCTTGAATATTTGTGAATATTACACATAAATTGATAAAAGTTACGAAAAGCAAGTTTCTCTATATCTGCACTTGAAAATCCTCGTTGTGATAATTTTTCTAACAGCTTTGGTATTTTGGTTGCATCTTCAAGTCCCACTGTAAGATTTGATAAATCACTACCTAAGTCATAACTTTGTAAATAATCTACAAAATCAAAGCCCAATCCAACATACTCAATGCCGACAAGCTCTGCAATATAGCAAATATGATCTATAAATCTATCGATCGTTGGTTCAGTCGGATGGACAAATGATCCGTAAGCGTTTACACCAATTAGCCCTTCTGTTTTGGCGATTGCATTAATTTGTTCGTCAGTTAAATTTCTTTCATGGAAACAAATCGCATTTACATTACTATGTGATGCTAACAGTGGATAGTTCGATTGATTGACAACATCCCAAAACGATTGCTCGTCCAAATGAGAAACATCAATTATCCAATTTTCATCAATCATTTGCTGAATTAAACCTTCCCCATGCTTACTTATTCCTGAATGAACATTTTTTTCATTTCCAGATCCTGATGCAATAAAATTTACTTCGTTCCATGTAAAAATGGAGTGACGAATTGAATTTTCATTTAATTCGTTAAACGCAAGTGAAACTTTTTCTTTTTTATTATTACCTGTCCACTCTTCGATAAATGTAACTCCTTCAATTCCTAAATACACGAAGAATTTTTCTGTTTCATATGCATGTAACATCTCGTCAGGAGTCCTAACTACAATAACTTCACTCGATTCATTCAAATCGTCTAATACATGGTGAAAAATTTCAAGAAAACGCTTTAGTTTGTTTTGATAGATTGGTTCTACCCATATTACTCCAATTAATCCTGCTACTCTTCCTCGTTTGAGATTCGGTAAATGTACCCTTTCAAGGACATTTCTTTCACCATTCCCTCTGCGAAAAGCGATGTCATTAAATAAATCGGAATGGAGATCGACGACCTTCAACATTGCACCCCCTCTTTTTTATTTTATAATAAAATTTTTTTAATATATTAAAATATAACACAAGATTTTATTTTTATCAACTTGTAATTTATTTCTTCTACTGTCTATTCATTGATTTTTTCATACTGCTTATATAAATCTTTTAGTGCTGACTCAAGTGCACTGCCTGCTTTTCCTAAGTATTGTTCACGGACTTGTTGAACAAGCACTTCTATCCCATCTTGCAAACTATAACCTTTTAACAGATGCTCGACAAATTGCTGTGCATGAACAGTTGCCAACGTACAACTCGTTGAGACAATTACCCCATATTTTTTATCAATCTCTGCTGTAATTGTTAATGTATCATAAATACTTTTTGCTGCCATACCTGATGGAAGTCTAGCATGTCCTGCTATAAAAATCGTATTCACTATTCATTTCCCCCTAAATCCGAGCTGTTTTGAGATACACTTAGCGGTCTTACTACCTAATTCTTTCATTCGCTCTAATTTTTCTCCGTTAAAACGACTGGAAAGACCACTAATTGCTAGAGCTGCAATTACTTTGTTTTCAAAATTAAAAATTGGAAAAGATAGTCCTGTAGTATCTCCATCTTGCTCATCAATACTTAACGAAAATTGCTGTTTACGAATTTCTCTCAGTTCCTTTACTAATTCATCCTTATCAATTTTTCGGTTTGTTAACGTATACAAGACAGGAGCTTGCAAAATCGCTTGCTGTTCTTTTTCATTCATATAGGCGAGTAACATTTTCGGTCCCGACCCTACATAAAGCGGAGTGCTTCTACCTACTTTCGTATGTAAACTGAGTGCTCTTCTACTGTTTACTTTTTCGATATATGTTGCTTCTTGTTGATAAGGAATTACTAAATGAATCACTTCATTAATTTCTTTAGCTAGCCTTTCCATAAAAGGAACTGCAATCTCCCTTAATTCAAGGCGCTCCGAAACTAGATTTCCTAATTCTAATAATTTCAATCCTAAACCATAACGGCTGTCATGGGTGCTTACTTTCACCTTATACAACATTCCACAGTTTTCCAAAGTCGAAAGAAGGCGGTATGCTGTCGGCTTAGGAATCCCCGATATGTCTGCAATTTCTTGTAAAGATAATTCTTTTTCCTCAACAAATAAATCAAGTATACCTAAAGCTTTTATCACACTTTGATTCATATTTATACCTTCCTTCAACAATGATTATGAAAAAGTCCCTCCACATAATATGTAGAGGGGGAAATTTTATATATTCGCTATTTCAGATGACTGTTTCGTTTCTATCTCAGAAATATGAACATCACGTTTTTTTAATTCAGCAATATACAAGTCGCCAGGTACAATTTTTTCAGGTGGAATAACTCCTTTTTGGTTAATCGTACCTTCTGCAATCATCTGGGCGACAATAGAAATCGTATTCGCTGTCGCTCTGGCCATTGCGGTAACATTGTTCAACCGGTCTTTATATGTTGTCATCTCATACGTATAAGTCGTTTTTTCTTTGTCTTTAAGTCCAGAAACAATTACTCTTAAAAGTACCGCATCATCTTTATTGCCTAACTCTACTATTGGATCGAGTACTTTTAATAAAACATCACGCGGACTCACCTTTTCTCCATTAACTTCAACTTGATACCCTTTACGAGTTAAATTTAAATCAACAAGTAACTGAAATTTTTCTGCATGGCCGGGATAGCGGATGGTCTTGTATTCTAATGTTTCAAGCTGCGGAAAAGAATGGGACAAGGTTGAAGTTCCACCCGATGTGTGAAATGCCTCCAACGGTCCAAATTTTTCAAAATAAATTCGCTCCACCTCAGATAGTGAAGCTATTTCTTGTTTTACTCCATTCCTAATAATTAGCGATGGATCTGTATAATGATCAAATACTCCTTCCATCGAGAATACGTGATTGTATTCCAAAGGTCGTTCAGGGTTTAGCGGTATCCCCCCAACGTATAGTTTAATAGATTCAACATCATCTAGTTTACTCGCTCCATATCCTGATAAAATATTGATCATGCCAGGAGCAACACCTAAATCAGGTATGATCGTAACTCCACTCATCTTTGCCGCATCATCTAACTCTAGCACTTTATCGGTAATGTGGCCGATATGACCTCCCAAATCTACAGAACTAACCCCGATTTTTATTGCTGTTTTCGCTACAATTTCATTAAACGAATAAAATAAAGCATTAATAATTACATCAAAGTCTTCCATAAATTTTGCCAATTCATTTTCATCTGCTGCATTTACTTGGTAGGCTGAAAGTTTCGGAGAATGAAGTACTTTACATACATGCTCTGCTCGTGACAGATCAATGTCTGCTAATCCAACTTTCGAAACTTTCTCACTGCTTACCAAATCTCTAGCCGCCTCTTTTCCCATCAAACCGGAACCTAATACACCTACTTTCATCAGCTCAGCTCCTCTTTTAAACTTACTATTAATATATAAAGGCTTCAATCATTATGTTATTCTTTCCAATTAATCAACATCAATTTGGGCACGCTGCAATTTCCCACTATAATCAACATAAACAGCTTTCCATTCTGTAAATACATCTAGTGCTTGCACTCCTGAGTCACGATGCCCATTTCCAGTTCCTTTTGTTCCACCAAATGGTAAGTGGATCTCAGCACCAGTCGTTCCGGCATTTACATAGACAATTCCCGTATCTAAGTCGCGTTGTGCTTTAAATACACGGTTCACATCACTAGTAAATATTGAACTAGATAAACCATACGTTACATTATTATTTACTTCAATCGCTTCCTCAAAAGATTTGACAGGGATAAGCGATACGACCGGACCAAAAATTTCTTCCTGGGCAATCCGCATATCCCCCGTAACATCACTGAACAATGTTGGAGCAAAATAGTTCCCTTTAGCTAAGTTACCTTCTGTTAATGGATATCCTCCTGCTAATAATTTTGCTCCTTCTTGTTTGCCGATTTCCATATACTTTTTAATTTTTTCCATTCCAGCATCGTTAATAATCGGACCTACTTTTACATCTTCATCCAAACCATTACCGATTGTAAGCTTTTCCATTTCTGTTAGTAATCTTTGTTCTAATTGTTCTTTTACATCTTCATGAACAATGACGCGACTACAGGCTGTACATCTTTGCCCACTCGTTCCAAAAGCGCTCCAAATAATTCCTTCAACTGCTAGATCAATATCCGCATCATCCATTACAATAACAGCATTTTTACCACCTAGTTCTAGTGATACCTTTTTCAGCTGTCTTCCACATTCGGCAGCAATATGACTTCCTGTTTCATTTGAACCTGTAAAGGAAATAACACGAATATCATCATGGTGAACCATTGCATCCCCAACCGTACTACCAGATCCATAAACTACATTGATTACCCCTTTTGGGAGTCCTGCCTCTTCATAAATCTTAGCTAATTCAAAGGCCATAATTGGTGTTTCTGTTGCTGGTTTCCAAATCACTGCATTTCCTGCCACGATCGCGGGGAATGATTTCCATGTGGCAATTGCAATTGGAAAATTCCACGGTGTTATGATACCAACTACTCCAATTGGCGCTCTCATACTCATTGCAAATTTATCTTTTAATTCAGCATTTGTCGTTTGACCAAATAGTCTTCTTCCTTCACCAGCCATATAAAATGCCATATCAATTCCTTCTTGCACTTCTCCACGTGCTTCTTCCAGTACTTTTCCGTTTTCAAGTGTTAACAATTTTGCTAAATGTTCTTTACGTTCTTTCATAATTCTGCCGACTTCATACAGGACTTCTGCACGTTGTGGTGCGGGTGTTAGTGCCCATTCTTTTTGGGCAACTTTTGCCGCTTGAACTGCTTCATTAACGGCTTTTCCTCCAGATAATGGCACTTGTACAACTTGTTCACCTGTTGCAGGGTTGATCACCGAAGTGAACTCTTTTCCCTCTGCCCATTCTCCGTTAATATAGTTTGCTAGTTTTTCTACTTCCAATAATGCTTTTGCCATGCCAAAGACCTCCTAAAAGTTATTGAAAATTAATTCTATAGTAATTCTTTTGATTACATACATCATAGTTGAAGGATACTGCGTCATAACTCCGGATAGTAATTGTCCAATAGCTACGGAAATACACTTCGCTTTCTGCGAGCACGACGTCCTACCTTCAAAGCGGAAGATAACGATTTCCTTTAAATGACCCTACTTATTGTATTCTCGCTAGAAGGGTAACGATTAGCACTTAATTGTGCCTGTTCTCCCTGGACTCTCGCTAGAAGAGTAACGATTTACACTTAATTCTGCCTGTTCTCCTTGGATTCTAGCTAGAAGGGTAACGATTAGCCTCTATATGCCCATGTTCTATGATTTAACGTCGAAGTTTATGGATTTTGTGTAAAAACATTTTTCTTCAGAATTAAGCCTAGTTTTTTGCTTTCTCTCTAATTTCTTCAATCGTTGTATCTACAGAAATTTGCTCTTTCTCCGTAATAATTTCAATAACAGAAACACAATCTCCAGCAAGTGCCTCTTTAAAAGCAACATTAAATTCATCAATTGTCTTTACTGAATATCCTTTTGCTCCAACACTTTCCGCTAGATTTTTAAACGAAACAGCACCTAAGTCAGTAGCAATGACTTTTTCCGGATAATGCATTTCTTGATGCATCCGAATCGTACCATACATATTATTATTAAATACGAGCGCAATTACCGGAATATGATAACGAACTGCCGTTTCCAGTTCATTTGCTGTCATCATAAATCCACCATCTCCCGCTAATGTGACAACCGTTTTATCTGGAAAAGCGAGTTTTGCTCCAATTGCCGCCGGTAACCCATAGCCCATCGCCCCTGACGTTGGCCCGACATACGTTTGTGGCTTTATAAACTTGAAAAAATCATGCAACCAGCTAACGAAGTTTCCAGCGTCATTTGTTAACAACGCATTTTCCGGCAATATTTCCTGTAGGGTTGCAATCACCTGTTTATTGATGACATCCGTTTTCGTTCGTTTTAATTTGCTAGCCTTTTCATAAGCAGCTCTTTTTTGAAACACCCACTCCTGCCAAATTGGAGTAATATTTAACGACGAGAACGCATGCAATGCTTGAGAGAGATCCGCTACAATCCCGATGTCTGGACTGTACACTTTCCCTAACGTTTCATCATTAATATCCACATGAATCAACGTATGATGATCTTTCAACAGTGTGTAATCTTTTGTCGTCACTTCTGACAACCTCGTACCAAGCGCTATAATTGTATCTGCTTCCCCTATCATTTCATCAATATATTCACTTTTTCCAAGCCCCAAATGACCAACGAATAAGGGATGATTATGTGGAAAGGCATCATGTCTACGGAAAGCAACCAGAACCGGAAATTGGTATTTCTCAGCAAAAGTTATTATTGCCGTTTCTGCCTTTGAGCTTTTCACCCCTCCACCGACGATTAAGAGCGGACGTTTTGCCTGATTCAAAATCATTTCAATATTGACTACTTCCTGTTTCGATGGTGCAGGTTTTGGTTTTATGAAACTCCCCCTAAACGTCATTTCTTTTTTTACCGGTAAGATATCTTCTGGAAGTGAGATAACAACAGGACCAGGTCTACCAGATTGTGAAACTCGTATTGCTCTCTCCATAATTTCAGGCATTCGTTCTGGATCCCTTACTTCCACTGCCCATTTTGCTATTGGACTGAAAAACTGATCTAAATCTACTTCTTGAAAACCTTCTCTCCCCCGAAATTTACTATGGACTTGACCTAGCAATACAATCATCGGCGTAGAATCTTGATAAGCTGTATGTACTCCGATTGACAAATTAGCTGCTCCAACTCCGCGGGTTGCAAGAACGATTCCTGGTTTTAGAGTTGACTTAGCATATCCTTCTGCCATAAAAGCAGCTCCACCCTCATGGCGAGTAGAAATTACATGAATACTAGATTCGTCGTAAAGTGCATCTAAGACTGGTAAGTAACTTTCCCCAGGCACACAAAATACATGCTTAATACCTTCTTTCTTAAATATTTCAACAATTGCTTGTGCAGCAGTCATTCTCTGCTTTTTTAATGTCATGGACGTGTCTCCTTTTTCTTAAAACGTCATCGTTCGACAAAATTTGCAATCGCTTACATTTCATTTACTGAAATGATATTTCAAACTTAACTAAAGTATAACGTAGTTTCATATTGTTTTCAATCTTATTTTGTAAAAATGAATGGATTAGAGTATTGCGTATAAATTGAGTCAATAAATGCATAAAAAGAGCCACTATTGCCATAAAAGTGTAGCATATCAGCCATTTTTTACCAGTGATGTCACGGTATTTACCACTTGTCGCCAACACGTTTACCAATGCATAACGTAAAAGAGTGCTGATTTAAAAGGATTTTGAAAGATAAAAAGCCTAATCTCTTAGTGTTTTTAGCGAAGAATTAGGCTTATGATAATCTACAATCGCGACTTATTGTTGAGTACTTTGGTAAATATATAATGATTATAAAAATGGTATCAATATAAAGCTAATTCTATTACTTCATTTTTCCACTGCATTTGGTATTATATCAATTTTATATTAGAATATTTTTGTTTATTACTCTTTTTTCTATGTTGTGTATTTTAATCTACTATGTTGTCCCTAAAAAGTAAATCCAAAAAAGAGTTTTCAATTTCTTGATCGTTTTTATAGAAAATCTCGTGTTTACCCACAATGAGTTGCCTTAGTACATCATCCAATTTCCTTGATATATCAACTAAAGCATCTTCTGTTCCTTTAAGATATTGCCCGTGCACTAATGACGATCGATAGTTATAAGCACCTTTTATTAATCGAAATAAATCCTTTTTTGACTCCTTAGAGGTACCTAGCATAATAGCCACACGTTCCGCAATTTTATGATTAACCTCTGACTTACCAACTGTAACAGACATTCTAAGGCTGTACAATATGATAGGATTTTCATTGGCAAAATATAGTTTGTTCTAGCAATCCCTAAAAAGTAAGATACTCTTACAAATCTATTAGAACCATAGTCATTAAATAAATGATTTGAATTTGGCAGCTTACCACCAAAACTATCTTCAGCAAGGTCTTTCATTGTAGGTGGTTGAAAATCCTTAATTGCTTTAGATATTTCTGAGTCAGTAAATATTGACTGTTTCTGTTCACCAGTAGCATAAGTGAAAATCTCTGACAACGATGCTTTATAGGTAAATCCATCTTCAAATTGGTTTTGATACACAATCAAAAAGCCATCTCTTACATACACATTATTATCCTTTATCTCCCATAGTTTTCGTGCAAAATATTTGTGCTTGTCTTAAAAAAGAAAAGGTATTTTCAGTTCCAGTTTCATCCATTTGTTCTTTTGATTGTATATTAGTAAAATTCCCATCAATATAAAAATAAACATTATTATCGAATTCATCTATTGAGTGAAGACCCAATGTATCACGCATCAAACTTGTTTTCATTATTTGCGATAATATTTGTGATCCGTTTGAAATTCTAGCACCCGGAAATATTTTAGTTCCCTTATTTTTTATATTGTCTAGTTCTAAATTATGTAGTATAGTTATGAATATATATTTCATATATATTCCCTCTTTTTAATTATCTTTTATTATAACAACTACTTTCAAAAACAATTATTCAACTTTATTAAAATACCAGTCAGGTTCATCCGAAAATTGTCCACCATATATTTTTATGGGAGGATATTTAATACTTTCCATATTATAAATTTTAACCATGTTTTTCTTTTTGAGAACCCGAAATATTTCTTCACCGCTTCCTGTTTTAAACCAAGATGTATTGGTATCCTTATCTGCTATCAAGGACATTTCTGTTCGACCTTGTTTTACTTTTACCTTGTATTTACCAATTATCTCTTTGTCTTCAGAGTCCTCTTCTTGGATTATCGTAAATCTATTGTCATCACTTGAAAATGTAATCTTACCAATAATCTCTTTATCTTCCTCTATTAAATAACTGCCAGGCAAATGAGATTGTATATCTTTTTTCTCTTCACCTATATTCATTAAATATATTCCTAAACCAATCAATAGCGGAATAGCTATCACAATCAAACAACCTGCCAAGTACTCCCAAAAGATTACACATAAAAATATAATAACTACAACAATGATTACTATTCCTATTACTTTTTCCATTTGCAACCCCCATATAGAATAGATCATACTCTTTTTTCTAATTTCTCTAATATATATTTTTTACACGATTCTTTTTTCCAGTATCTTTTCCCTCCAATCATCAAATCGGGTTGTGGATTTTTTTCCCTTCTAATATATGTACTTATCTTTGCTTCACTAAATGGAATACCATTCTCGTTCAAATACTCCGTGAAACGCTTTTTATCAAGCATTGCTACATTTTTTCCATTCTTTAAATGTTCTTCTAACATCGGGAAATGATCTAATACCTTACAATGACATATAATTCTCCAACTGTTAAGTTGCTTAACGTTTTGCGTCTTTATTATTTATAAAAAAATCGATAATCCCCTCTTCAAAATAGGTTCTATCGGTCATTATTACTTATCAATAAAAATTGCTAATAACCGAATCTTTCATAAATTTTTCTTTGTTAATATAGTTTGTATATGAATATGATGGATAGCCGTCAGCTTTAGTAATAATATGTACTTTGTGTAAATTAACATTTTTTAATATTTCCGGATTTATAAAGGTAAAAGGAGAATCTACTTCATCAAATAAATAATAATTCCCTTGTTTTGCAAGACAGTGTTCACAATACTGTTGACCCTCAATTCTTTTTGCAACGCTAATAAACTTGTTAATAATATTATCATTGAACAAACCTAATTTATAAACTACCTCGTGATGTAAATATCTTAGATTTATAAAAAAGGGCTCTTTTTCATAGATCCAACCGTTGACAAACACTTCTTTTCCACCCAATTCTATATAATCACTTGAATCTGATAAGTATTCATATTCATTAAATAAAGCAGCATATACTTTCGTTGGACTTTTGCACTTCCAACATTGACGATATGATTCAGCCAAATAAACACAATTTGCGAATAATGAATAATCAGTATCATATTTTAGCCATCTTGCAAAGTCTGGACAATCTAAAAGATAATCAACTGTATACCATTGTTTCCGAACGGGATTCCACCTTGCTCCATAACTTTTAACTAATTCCTTTTCATTAAATGGTACGTTTAAATAATGTCTTTCTTTCTGTTCATCCACCATAGCATTAACTCCTACCTATATTATTTAAGTAATTGCTTCGGGATTCTAGTTATTACCAAATACCAATAGTTCACAAAAACTTATCAATTGTTTTATCGGATACATTCAAATAATGATCCGACAATGTCTTGAATGATTGGTGACCTGTTTGCTTTGCAATCGATTCAAGATCTGCTCCTTTTTCATGCATTGTTGAAACCTGTGTTTTTCGGAGGTTATATGCAGTTAGTCCAATAGTTCTGTTTAAAAGTTTTCTAAATGCTTCTTCTGAAACTTTTTACACTCTCATATCTTCCATTTTTATAAACTCTTCCAACAAAATAATCATCCTCCTTTAATTTATACCTATTAATATAATCTTTTACCGCTTTTGTGGATTCTTGAGTCAATCTTTTTTCGTGCCATGATTTCTGTTTCTTCATATATATACTAACTGAATTGTTTTCTAATTCAAAATCTTTTATTTTAAGTGCTACCATTTCACTTGGTCTATTTGCAGTAATTAAATTTACTAAACAAATTGCTTTCTCCCTAATTGGTAAATTGCGAACCAATTCCATAAGATCATCCCTATCAACTTTTTGTTTACCACCTAATTTTATTAAATCTTTATTTTCTTCATCGTTATATAATATAAACACCAGATATGTGAAATGTCCTTCATTGTATCAAGTTCTTTTTTCAAATCAATTTTATAATTAACGCTTAAGTACTTCTTTGTTGCCGACAATCTTTTTTCCCAAGTATTCTTTTTCCCGAATTATTCATAGAACCACACACTCTAAATAAC
>NZ_JAXHDD010000055.1:0-26669 GCF_037072025.1 Pseudogracilibacillus sp. SO30301A
GAACATTGTACTCTCCTTCGATTTTGGTGTCCAAGTGATTAAAGGGGCTTAAAAGGGGCGCTGATAATTCTGCCGTGAGTGAGCGCCGATATTTTTCGAAAATCGCCGATATAACACAGGAAGCGCCGTTATATTACTGTCCCCTGATATTATGTGAAAACCGCCGTATTTAAAATTAATTTTCGTACAAAATTTAGCACCATGTTCTCCTGTTTTCAAGCAGAATATAGTGCTTTTTTTACGTTCCATATTTAAATTCGAAACTGAGGGATTTTTTTATAAGTAGCAATTCTCCATACCCATTCCAATGGTCCATATCTAAAATGCCTGAGCCATAAATTACTAATGATTAGTTGTATAATAAAAATACCAAGTGAGACAAACAGTCCTAAAAACGGATTTACTTTTCCGTATAATCCAAACCCGTAATTGTAAAATATCATAGTTGCAATTACTGATTGCATAATATAGTTCGTAAATGCAGTACGGCCGACAGCAGCAAATGGCAGCAATATTTTCTTACCCCAAGAATATTTAAAGAGGAACACTGCAGAGATAATATAAAACAACATTAAAAACGGTGCGCCTAAAAGAAGAAGAGCTTCATTTTCGTATAAACCATAGGCTATGTTACTCGGTAAGCCTACAACCAAACAAATAATCCAAAGCTTTCTCAACGTTGATTTAAAATCGCTCGGTCGATGTAATATTTTTCTCTTGGCAAAATAAGCCCCAAGAAGGAACATCGTGAAATAAGGGATATTCACGTAAAAATACAAAATCGGATTTAATGAAGCCATCCCATTCATGGACATATAGTATATCCGATCACGAATCCGTTGTTCAGCAATTTCAAAAAATGTACCTTCACCATAATTTTGTAAGGCTTGCCTTGCATTTCGTTCACTTTCTTCTGCTATTTCTGCTTGATAATCCATCATTTCTGGGCTTTCTTGGACCGGAATGGCAGTCGCTAAAGCCATTGGTAGAGTAAATAAACTGTACAATACAATTGCCCATATGAGCAATGTTTTCGGACGACGTTTCCTAAAAAGAAATAAAACAAATCCAAGTAATGCATATTCAGTTAAAATATCACCATCCCAAATAAAAAAAGCATGAATAGTTCCAAAAAGGAGTAAAGCCAATAATCTCCTCAGATAAATCGGTCCAAATTTTTGCCCTTTCTCTTCCGCACGTTCCATCATGATAATCATCCCAAAACCAAAAAGAAAAGAAAACATAGTAATAAACTTCATTTGCACAAAGGTATCTAATAATATCACTGTTAGTTCATCTGCTTTACTAAAACCTTGTGTAAAAAAATTATCCGAACCTGTCAAAAGTAAATAAAGATCTGGATAGCTGAAATGAGCCATATTTACAAGTAGTATTCCTAATATTGCTATTCCCCTTATTACGTCTATTTGGTGTATTCTGTTACTTTCTTCAATAGGTTGTAAATTGTCGTTCAAAAGTGCTCCCTCCTTTCTGTATAAAATTATAAGCAGCAAAAATATTTCTTACAATCTAACTACCTTTCATCAATCTTACAAGAACCTTACATTTCTTAGATGAGCTAAAACGACTTTTTTAAAAATATAACTACTATCTCTACAGCAAAAAACCTAATCATTTAAATCTATAATGTTAGAGGTATTACTTGGTACCATTACTTACTGTATTCATATAATGCTTTTATTCATCAAACGGTAGAGCAAAATTTCTCTTTTTCGGATGTTTACATAATAACAGATGACTTTTAAGTGAGTTATCTTTTGTATACCAATGATCTTTGAAATAATTCTCTAAATCTTGAGGTGATTTAACACCTTCGTCCTTTAATCCGTTTAAAAGACGCTTCGTATACTCATCATTTAATTCAAACCCGTCAATCACAATCTTTTTCATTATTCGAACTCCTTTTGGTCCTTCTTTTCCTTAACTTCTTGATAAAGACGTTCATTAGCTTCCGCCAGTAATTCCGCAGTTCTGTCCCAATTTGCAGTACTCAATTCATTCATTTCTTCTTTTGTCAGTTTCAATGTGTAACCATAGGGAATAGTGTTACCATGAATTCCAATACGAGCCGCATTCTCTGCAACTTGGCTTGTTACTTCTTCAAAACGACTTCCTTTTAAGGCATTTTGGAAATAATCCCGAGCCTGATCACTTTTAAAAACTAAAATGAATTTATCTTGTAAAAAATTCGTTTGATGGCGAATATAATACTTTAATTTAGACATATAGAAACACCTCCGAACGTATTATAGCAAAATGATTTACTTCCTAACACTATTTGGGGTGACGTTTTTTATTTTCCGTTAGCATTTAATTCAAAGTAGCCATAATTAAATTTTCCTGAAGATTGTACTCGTGAAGGTATGGATGATATAGCTTTTGTTGTAGATTATGCAAATGAAAAAGAAATTAAATTAGGCTCCAATGCCACAGCAATTTTGGCAATGGCAAAATATATGGAAGTTACAAACTTAACTGAATACGTAGAGGTAGCACAAGCACTTGCAAGAGGCATCTTGCAAATGAAAATTCCTAGTGGTGGATTTATACACGTGTTAAGTTATCCAACATACGAAATAAAGGATATGCAACGAATTATTTATTATGAAGGTGAAGCGATCTTTTCCTTATTGCGTTTGTATGCAATTGATCAAAAAAGTCTTTGGTTGAATGAAGTAAAGCATACATTTGATTATTTTATAGCGAATAATTACTGGAAGAACCATGATCATTGGTTAAGTTATGCAACAAATGAGCTGACTATTTATGAACCAGAAGATAAATATTTTGAATTTGGTTTGAAAAACTGCAATGATAGATTGAATTTTATTTATCATCGTGAAACGACATACCAAACATTTTTGGAGTTGACGATGGCAGCATATATAATGATCGATAGAATAAAAGAATTGGATAAAAATTATTTATTGGAGCATATTGATGAAGAAATTTTAGCAAAAACAATTGACCATCGTGCAGAATACCAACGGGTTGGATTTTTCTATCCTGAAGTTGCCATGTACATGAAAGATCCTGCTTTGATACTAAATGGATTTTTCATTCGACACCACTCATTTCGTGTCAGAATCGATGATATTGAGCATTATTTATCCGGTTATTGTCAATATTATCATCATCGGAATACTAGATATAATAAATAGCTATTAAATGCAAATAAAGGCTTTGCGTCTGTTTTTTTACTTTCTGTATTTTTTTCCTTCCATAGCCAATACTATAACAAACATTAATATGGAGGGGTTCAATGATTCATTTGGACACAGATATAGAAGGTAAACAGATGTATTTCGGCCAAGCACAAAAAGACTTAAAAAAGTTTGGGCTATTTATCGGTGGAAATTGGGAGTATGATAGTGGTATGTTTGATGGCATCGTGCACCGCGATGACGGAGAAACAATATACATTCGTCTCCCCTTTCAAGTTATTGATGGTGAACTTGATCACAAAAATGCTTTGATAGAGTTTGAAAAGCCTTTTATTATCAAGCATGTTGTTAATATCGGATTAGATAAGGATGAAAATTCTTTATTAACTGTTACTGGATTTGCTCAATTTCAAGAACCAAAAGATAAAGATGGCTATATTCATAATAAAAGTAAATGGGAAGAATTCGGCGAAGAATTGGTAGGAGACATTTTAGATAAATTATGATCTATCTACCAAGTAATCATTCACATAAAAATCTCTCACACAAAGAGAGGTTTTTTTAATTATTTACTTGGGAAATTATTTTCTGATAAAAAGCATGTTTACGTAACCCCCTTATTCCTCATAAAGTAATAGGTCCAAATAAACTTTTAACTATTCCTAGTTGTTGGTAAACTTTAACAAAGTATTTCTTCAGAAAATGATGATTTAAGGAGATATACAGAATAATTTTTAAAAAGCATTATTTACCAGTCGAAAGTGTGGTTGGCTTAATAAACGATTCTAGAAGACTGCTCATTATTAGACGGCAACTATATTCGGAGACGAATCATGTGATAAGAGATTTTGCAGCATTAGAATATCCAAATGGTTTTGTCAATTCCAAAGAAAAATTTATTCTTTTTGATCGTAAAGATATTGAAGTTGTCTATCATTATGGTTACGTAGATGAAAAAGAGATGGAATTAGACAGATTATTGTATGAAACAGAGTATAAGGGTGATGAAGGAGTGAATATGGAATGATTGTAGCTAGCGCTGGCGGCGGTGGTGGAGGTAGTTATTTGAAGTATAATAAAAAGTTACCTGATACGATTGGAAAGGCGATCGGAGAGTTAGAAGAGATATTTCATCAAGTTTTCAAACAAATTTCATACTTCCAAGACAAATTGGACCACCAACGGGGTAAAGCAGCCTCCTCATTAAAAGGTAATTTAAAAAGCCATCTTGAGCTAATGAGTAAAAGTGCTCCTGTTCTATTAAATTTTGCAGATGTCATGAAAAGTTTCATGGCGATGATTGAATCAACAGATGAAGAAGGTTCTGGATTCATCACACCTACTGGTCGAGCGGAATGGCAATATTCATTATCGACAGAACGAATTGATGAGGAAATTAAATTAGATGCAAGTACAATGAAAGCGGCGGCACTTTCTTTTAAATCGAATATAGCAAATATGGATGAATTATTCACATCATTTAATCAGATGATCAACGAGGTAATTTCTGAAACAAAATTTCCTTGGGATGATTATACAAGCATTTGGGTAGAAGCACAAAAAATGGTGAAATCCATAATGGAAGAGACGAAAAATCATATTGAGAAACTAGTAAAAGAAGTGAAGGTTTTCGTTCAGGAAATGGTACGTCTTGATCATATGGCTAGCCAGTTGAACACAAAAATGAACACCGCCAAAAAACAGGTTACAGCAGCAGCTGGTCGGGACTATACAGATCAGTTTTTTGGAAGACTTGGGATCGGTACATCCAGAAAATACTATACTAACGATGGAGCAGTTTCAGTAAAAAGCCAGCACGCGGAATCATTAGGTGATTTAATAGATAACCGGCCATCTTATGATGTAAAAGGAGAAAGTATTAATAATCCAGCTCACTCCAATGAAATAACTGATGAAGATTTTATTGAATTAATTCGACAAGTAAACACCAATCAAAAAGAGTAGGAGTGACATAGAGATGAAAATAAACAAATCATTGATACTAGTATTAATGTGTGTATTACTACTTTTTGCTTGTGAAAATAATTCCGGAAAAGGTGGAACGCAAGTGACATATCGAATTGGTTTTCCAGAAGAAATTTCTCCAGCTTTAATGGAATTTTTAATTTCTTACTCAACGCCGATGTATACGGATCTGTTTAAAGATGGGGATAAGTATATTTATTCTAAATTTAATATTAAGAAAACCCCTGAAGAGATCGAGTATTATACTAATACGGAGGAACAGGCTATAAAATATTTCACTCCTTTGATTAATACCGATAATCCCAAAAATACATTTATAGATTTAACGAAAAAATTTGAAGCGGAAATGCTAAAAACAAAAGAAAATGAATTGGTTCATTTTTATCCAGAAGCCATCCTAGAAGACAATAATACAATTACCATTCAAACTATTGAAGGGGAAAAATCAATAAATTTAGTTGAAGAGCTCGCAGCATTTGACTTACAACAAACTGATGAACTTGTGGTTTCAATTCCAGCTGCAAATGAACAGTCTTTTTTTCTAAAAATAAATAACGCTCATGCGGAAGAAGTTAATCAATATATTTACGTGTACATGAATCAAGATTTTACAAATTATACAGCAGTAAGTGGTAACATTGAACTTTTTAATGAAAGTATTAATAAAGGAAAATTAGATAGTTTTAAAGAGCTAGTTTTTGAAACTGAACTAAACGACCAGTACACAGTATTAACAGATCGGAATCGCGTGGTTGATAAAAAAAATAAGATCATTCACAGATTGAATGGGGAAACAGGCTTTCCAAGTCAAGATGGTAAATATATAATACTTCAAGGGAAAGATGAACCACTTGCAGAGGGGGTTCATCGTATTCAAAGAACGGAAGATTACCTCGAAGAAAATGAACAGTATTACGCTGAATTTGAATTAAATTATGAGGAAATCTCTAATGAACTCGATTTCAAATCGGTTGGAATAGGACTTGCGGACATCGTATATTTTAATGAAGACTTTGTTATATTATATTTAAACTTTAAAGCTGCGATTACGGGTACAGCTGGCTCCACTAATGTCATTGTCGATTTTCAGGAGGATAGAGAGAATCCGACAATTTATTTGGTTGATTTAGGGTTGCATTAATGTTTGCTAAGTAGGAGTGACTATTATGATAAGGAAAAATATAATATATTCCATTGTAATTTTATGTGCTCTTCTACTTTTTGCATGTGGAAAATATAAAAATAATGTAACACAAGTGACATATCATATTGGATTCCCTACAGAAAACAGTCCAGCATTATCCGAGTTTTTGCGAAGCTATATTTTAGGATATGAATCTATCCTCCTATTCGAAGGAGAAAACACGTTTATTTACTCTGATAGAAATATGAATCCGAATAATAATAAGTTAACTTATTTTCAACATACTTCCTCGCAGTTAAATGAATATTATGATCCAATTTTTTTCAAAAGATCATCCCGAAAAAATTCTTCATGAATTATTTGATCAAAAAAAAGCTAAACTCCATCACGAAATTGACCATGAAGAACAGAAACTATTACCCGATGTAACATTGGAAAAGGGAAACGTATTACAAATAAAAATGGATCAGAAAAAAGCTAGTTTTTCTATACCTGAAAACTTGGGGGAAAATATATCGGATGAACTGATATTGAATATTGAAAGTACGAATGAATTGGGATTTATGTTAAATTTAGAAAATGATAACACGGGAGAAATTTATTATTTCTTTGCTTTAAACGATTTATCTGAAATGGATATCTTCCGTGATACAGAACTTACTGACGTAATTGAGCAAGGGCAGATAAAACCTTATTACCCTCTATTAAGAAAAATAAATGAGTCATTAAGCGTTATAGATTATAAGATAATGGACACGGATACTCACGAACTATTTAAAGTTGAAAGTGAACATTCTTTCAGTAAAGATTTTAAATACATCTACTTAAATGGCAGGGATAACCCATTAGAGGAGGGTGTCCAGAGAGTTCAAAGAATAGAAGATTACCTTGAAGGAAACGATCAGTATTATGCTGAGTTCAAATTAGATTTTGAAGAAATCTCAGATGAACTCGATTTTAAATCAGTTGGCATTGGATCTGCAAACACCGTATACTTTAACGAAGATCTTATTGTGATACATCTAGAATTTGATGCCGCAATAACTGGAACCGCAGGCTCTACTAACGTTATTATTGATTTACAAGAGAATAAAGATAAACCAATTTTTTATTTAGTTAATTTAGTGATTATTGCTTAAAAAAAAGTATGTTATCACATTACTAATTACAATTCGTTTTATGGAGTTTTTATTATGAAAAGATATTTATTTCTCGTATTCACTTGTGTACTGTTGCTCCTTGCATGTGGAAAAAGAAATGAGCCAACCCAATTTGTCTATGAAACTAATTTTCCAGATCATTCACCTAGATTAAAGAAATTTATAAAAGACTATATTTCATCAGATGTAGCATACCATTTAGCTACAAAGGATCAAGTAAATGTGTATGCAAAGAAAAATCTTGGAAGTCAACAAAAAACAATTGAATATGTTCAGTTCAGTGACGAGCAATTAAAACAATTTTATGAACATATACTTGACGCTGAAAGTCCAAAAACAGAATTTGTAAATCTAAGAGAATCCAAAGAAGCTTTATTCCAAACTGTTGATGATACAGATGCTTATCATTTACCCAAGATCAATTTGGAAGAAGGAAATATATTTAACATTAAAACATCAATAAGTGAGAAGAGTTTTAAACTATCAGATCTTTTAAAAGAATATGATGTTGGTGTAAATGACAAAGTAATATTTAATGTTGTCGCAGTAGATAACGATAGTTTCCAGATTGATGTACAAGTAAAAAGGAAAGAAGATTCCTCGAAAATCAATACGTCAGTTTTTATGACACATGATTTACAAAATACATTTGTTTCACAGACGTATACAGGTGAATTTCCTAACAATATTGTAAAAGGTAATTTAAATCTATACGAAAATTTATTTGTAAAGTTAGACTCTGAAGGTAGATATATAAAAGCGGCTAATAGTTTTGGAATCGCCGATACAGTAGAAAATGAATTAAAGTCAATAAATGAACAAGATTATCTAAGTGAAGATAATCAATATGTGTATTTAGGCGGGAATGCAGACCCGTTATCCGAAGGGAAGCAATGTATTCAAAATATTGAAGATTATTTAGCTGGAAATGAAGAATATACCGCTGAATTTGATCTGAATTTAAAGCAAATTTCAGACGCACTTGAATTGAATTCTGTCAATGATGTTTCAATTGGTAAAGTAAAGTACTTTAATGAAGACTTTGTTATAGTATACTTAAACTTTAAAGCTGCGATTGCGGGTACAGCTGGCTCCACTAATGTCATTATAGATTTTCAGGAAGATTGGGAGAATCCGACGATCTATTTGGTTGATTTGGGGTTGCATTAGAGTTTGGTGACTGGAAGTGACTTTTGTGATAAGGAAAAATATACTTTTTACACTTGCAATGATGATGTTTACCTCGACTTTTTACTTGTATACCTACTATTTATGTGTGAAAAAGTAATAGTCAATCCATTGAGTCTATAAAACTGATTTCCTAAACTTATACTGCATTAATCGTTGAATATGATGATAACTTTTTCCTATTTTATTAGTTACTCATGGTACTTTATTCTCTTTTCATAGCAATAATAATGGAATAACATGTAGAGAAAGGAGGGATTGAATGAGAAGGAAAATATTCTACTCTATGATTCTTACTTGTTTTTTTTCACTTGTATTTTTCTCTGTTCCTTCTCTAAGTGCTAATAGTGGACAAGCTTATGAGGTTGGTACGGACAATTTAAATGTTAGACTCAAACCGGACCATGATGCTGAGGTTATTGGAAAGTTGGATTCCGGTGATCAGCTCATTGGTTTTCAGGAAAAGCACGGTTGGGTTCAAACCTATTATGATGGTAAAGTGGGTTGGGTAGCATCACAGTTTTTGATAGAGAGTCAACAAGATAATAAACAGAATGAAAAAACAAACGGTAATGCTAAGCTAACTATCGATGATGAATCTGTTCGATTAAGAGCTGGTCCAAGCACAGACTATCCTATTATTGGTCATACATCTCAAGGCGATGAATATAAAGTGATCGAAAAGGATGGAGATTGGTTTAACATATTATTGGACGATGGTTCGGATGCATGGGTGGCAGCTTGGTTAACAACCGAGGGAACCAAATCAACTAAATCAACGTCTTCAAAAAGTAGCAAAAATACATCTAACGATACAAAAGCCTCCCTTGTCGGGTATAATATTATGCTAGATCCTGGCCACGGCGGAAAAGATCCTGGCGCTTTTGGCATAAATGGAGTGAAAGAAAAGAATCTTACATTAGCAGTAGCCAAGTCCATCGCCCAAAAACTAAAAAATGAAGGAGCAACCGTCCTGATGACTAGATCGGACGACTCTTATGTATCTCTTGAAGATCGTGTTAAAATTAGTCAATCCTACTGGACGGATGCATTCATTAGTATTCATTATAATGCCTTTCCTTTACATACGAGTAACGGAATAAGTACGCATTACTATTCGGATGGAGCAGATTATCATCTGGCACGGAATATCCAAACCGCGCTAAATAAGCATACAAACCTTAACAATCGAGGCGTTCAACACGACGATTTCTATGTCTTACGAGAAAACGAGGATGTATCTGTGCTTGTTGAATTAGGTTTTATTACAAATTCAAATGATAAAACTATCATTCAAGGAGAAAATCACTCAGAAGCTGTTGCAAATGCCATTACAGAAGGACTAATCAATTATTTTAAAGATTAGTAATAGAGGATGTTCAAAAAGTCCGGTAAAAATGACACAGCGAATTTCGCACGAATGCTTGTTTCTCCGCTACTCATGTATCTAAATGCATACATTCCGCTGCTCGAAACTGCGCCGCCTCGAACTTCTTGGTCCTTTTTATCCTTTTTGAACACGCACTACTATCATCCTTACATTATTTACAAGGGTTAGCCCTTTCCAATGTTTACATAAAGTTAATTGGAAAGGGCTGTTTTCATCGTTGACTTGTCTGAAAATTTAAATTATAATTGTCCTAAACTTATAGTACATATTATTGAGGGAGGAATACTATTTGATTGAAAATCCGTTTTATTCGTATGAAAATCATGGTCCATTCGAGTTTTATAGTTTAGGTGATTTTAAATTAGAGGACGGAGGAGTTATCCCTAATTGTAAGTTGGCCTTCAATACTTTTGGGGAATTAAACGAAACAAAAGATAATGTGATTGTTATTCCGACATGGTTTTCCGGGACAAGTAAAGATTACGAAGCATACATTGGTAGCGATAGAGCCTTGAATCCGGATAAATATTTTATAATTGTCATTAATCAAATTGGTAATGGTATATCGAGTTCTCCTCATAACAGTCCGGATCCGATTTCAATGAGTAATTTTCCAAATGTCAGGATTGCGGATGATGTCCGTGCGCAACATCAATTAATTACAGAACATCTTGGGATAAATAAGATTGCACTTGTCGTTGGCGCTTCCATGGGGGCACAACAAACTTATGAGTGGGCGGTAAGATATCCTCATATAGTTAAACGTGCTGCACCGATTGCTGGTACTGCAAAAAATACACCTCACGACTTTTTATTTACGGAAACATTATTGGAAGCAATAACATCAGATCCAGGATGGAATGGTGGAAATTATAGATCACACACGGAAGTGGCTGATGGTTTAAAACGACATGCAAATATTTGGGCGGTAATGGGGTTAAGTACGGAATTTTATAAACAGGAAAAGTGGCGGCTCTTCGGCGTTGAATCATTAGATGAATTTACAAACGGATTTCTTCAACCTCTTTTTCAAAGCATGGATCCTAATAACTTAATTTCAATGGGGTGGAAATGGCAGCGCGGTGATGTAAGCAGAATAACCGATGGTAATTTAGAGAAAGCGTTAGAAAGAATTAAAGCGAAAGTATTTGTTATGCCAATCGATGAAGATATGTTCTTCCCACCTAGAGACTGTGAAGCGGAACAAAAGCTAATCCCAAACAGTGAGCTCAGAGTAATTAATAGTATATGTGGACATTTTGCCTTATTTGGTGGAGAAGGTGAATACTATCATAACCAAATCGATACACACCTTCATGAATTGTTAGAAAGCTAAAATAGTAGAACAGTCCCCTTCTAGAGGATGTTCAAAAAGTCCGGTAAAAATAACACTGCGAAGGGGGATCTTCCATTAAAACCGCCCACGTCCTGTGGGCAACGTAGAAATCACCACATACTGTAGAAGTTCGTTGGCTTGCTTCTCCGCTCCTTGAAAAAGGAAAGCACTTTTTCTGCGTGCTAGAAGCGTTTCCTTGGAAAAGAAGATCACTTTTCCTGCGTGCCAGATCTTTGCTCTTGTATCTAAATACAGCAGGGGATCTTCCGTTAAAACCGCCCACATCCTGTAGGCAACACGGAAGTCATCACATCCTGTGAAAGTCCGCTGCTCGAAGCTTCGCCGCCTCGAACTTCCGACGCACAGGACGTGCAAGTATCGGCGTTTCGACAAATCTTTACGGTGGGACGAACTAAGCGTGAGTCCCAGGACGTCAGCGCTTTTAGCCGACTTGGTTCTTTTTATCCTCCTTTTTGAACACACATTTCTAGAGAGGGGGACTTATTTTAATCTAGATTACGGATAATGCAAAATTTTAGCATCACATAGCATTTAACTTATCCAGTGTCTCAACATAAAGCACTTGAAGAAACTTTTTAATATTAATTTTTACTCCACTTGTTTTTGAAACCTCACTTTTCAATTCATTCATTTTTAAACGAACATCCTGGAAGTCAAATAGCAATGATGCATAATGTTCAAACTTTGGATTGGTGTAATCAGTTAATCCAAGCGAGGCCAAATTGGTTAAAGCGGTCATCACTGAGCGTCGGATGCGTTGTTCGATTGCTTTTACTTCACGCTTTAGTTCTGATTCACCTATTAGACTATTATGATGAATGGCAATCATTTCATAAAGATCCTTTAATGGAGGGAGGTTGTTAAACGTGTAATTTTTTTTAACAAGGATTTCCATAGCTGTTATGATATCATTACTTCCACTTTCACCAATTATTCCAATAGACATCAGTATATTTTGTACAATACTAGTAACGGAATGATTTGTATTAGTGGGTGGATTAGAAGCAGGGGTTGGGACAATATCTAAATGTGATAATGATTTTTTAATTGTATAAAGAGACTGATTTAACTTTAACTTTACTTCCACATTTTCGATTACAGCTGTCACTTCGGCACGATTTATTGGTTTATGAATAAAAAACTCAATTCCATTTTTATAGGCTTCTGCAACCATATCTTTGTTATCAATTTGAGATATCATAATAAAGTTTCCTTTATAACCTAACTTTTTCAGCTCCATTATTAAATTAATTCCATCAATTCCAGGCATTAATAAATCAATTAAAACAACTTGTGGATTTGTTTCCAAAATATCCTCAATCGCATCTTCTCCCCCTGGACTCGTCGTGACAATTTCACCTAAGTTACTTTCTTCAATAATACTTTCTAACATCCTGCGACATACAGGATCATCATCGATAATTCCGTAATTAACCATATTATAGCTCCTCATTATTAACCAAGTTTGCTGGTAGCATGACAGTAATTGAAGTTTCATCAAGATCTATATCAGTTGTTATTTTCCCGTTGAAAAATTCGCAAATATTTTTGACATGGGACAATCCAATCCCTGTTGCCGCCGTACCCTTATCGTTATACTTTGTTGTAAAACCGGATTCAAATATGAGTGGAATGTCTTTTTCTTTTATCCCTTCCCCATTATCCGTAACTGTAAAATAAATATAATTTCCTTTTTCTAATACTCTAATTGCAATCTTTCCCTTTTGTTCTATCGCTTCCACAGCATTTGCAGTTAAATTATTTAAAATTGAAATAATCGGATAGTAATGGCTCGTCTTAAATTCAATCAACTGCTCTTTCATAATAATAATATCTTTTTTTAACCATTGACTATAATTAATATTTCCCTGAATGACATGACGCAAAATATTTGATAAATCCATTTCTGGCAATGAATTGACATCATATAGTTCATTTAATCCAGCTCGGATTCGTTGAGTATCTTTTTTTATTTCATGTACTTGCTGGGCAATCTCTAATGCTTGCTTATCGTAAATTAACTGATCGTCTTTTATTTTACGATATAATTGATAACTTGATGCTGTAATTTTTTCGATCGTATCCATCATTTTACTTAAGTAAAAGTTTTCGTTATATAAATTTGAGCCAAATTGAAGCATTTGATCTAATCGTCTTTCTTGTTCTTTATGCAATTCTTTTAATTGAACAAGCCTTATATTCGCAAATATACCGATCAAAAAGTAGACTCGAATAATAGCAACAAAAAAAGTGATAAGTAAATTTGTAAATGATATTGGCGCAATGCCTGTTAACACATATCTACTTAGTATTTCTACCATATTTGACCCTACATCTAACAGTACTACAATTGCACCCAAGTAAAATAAATTTTTTTGAAATACCTTTGCACTTATTTTACTCATACCAAAAGCAAATACAATATAATAAGCCATCGCTGGTATATGCATGTTCAAAACGGTGTAAAAGGCACTCAGATCAGAAAGATTTATCAAATTTAATAATGTTCGAAAACTGACAACGACAACACCTGTGATGATTCCTGTTTTTATATAGGGAACTTGCCGAAAAATTAGTAGTAAGAAAAAAAACATGCTACTTCCTAATCCAAATCGAAATTCCCAGCCGAATGGAACAATTTTTAACTCACCAGCTAATGCCGTCGCAATAGCGATAAATGCTATCTGGAAACTAACATGCCGCCACATCTCCTCAAAATCTCCTATCCCACATATACTCTATATATTATTATAATCGATTCGTCTCCATTTAGTAAAACCGGGTTCATTTTCCCCTTAATATAAAAAAATAAGTAGTTTTGAAACTGAATTCAAAAACTACCTATTTTTACTACAAGAAATATTCTCCCACCTATTATTTAGGCAGCTTTTTCTAAGGTTCTAAAGTATTCTTGCTGTTTTGTGGTATCGAATCGTCCTTCCCACTTGGACATGACAACTGTTGCTAATGCATTACCAACTACGTTAACAACCGTACGAGCCATATCAAGTAATCTATCAACCCCCGCTATAAATGCAAGCCCTTCAAGTGGGATTCCAACTGTCCCTAACGTTGCAAGAAGTACTACAAATGACACACCTGGTACCCCAGCAATTCCATTTGATGTAACCATTAATACCAATACTAATGTAATTTGTTCATAAATACTTAAATCAATACCATACATTTGCGCAATAAAAATTGCAGCTATCGCTTGATATAATGTCGAACCATCTAAATTAAAAGAATAACCGGTAGGGACTACAAATGAAACGACATCCTTTGGACAACCGAATTTCTCCATCTTCTCCATTATTTTCGGTAGTACCGTTTCTGAACTAGATGTCGAATATGCTAAAATCAGTTCATCTTTTAACACTTTAATAATATGAAAAATATTTACTCCAACTATTTTTGCAATAGTTCCTAATACTACAACGATGAAGAAAATCATTACTGCATAAACTAAAATCATCAACTTCCCTAGGGGAACTAATGACTCTAAACCAAATTTGGAAACCGTTACACCAATTAAACCAAAAACACCGAATGGCGCAAATCTCATAATGAGGTTAGTTACCCAGAACATAACATCCGCTGTACCTTGGAAAAAGGCTAAAACAGGTTTTCCTTTTTCACCTATTGCAGCAACACCTAAACCGAATAAAACTGAAAAGAAAATAATTGGCAACATATTACCTTCAGCCATTGACTCAATAATATTACTCGGTACAATACCGACAATAATATCGATCACACCATTATCCTGTACTTCTTTCGTTGTCTCGACATATTGATCAATATTACTTTTTGAAAGGGATGAAAGATCTAACCCTTCACCCGGTTTAAAAATATTTGCAGCTGCTAAGCCAACAAAAATAGCAATCATCGATACAACTTGAAAGTATATCATCGATTTGCCACCTAGTTTACCTAATTGTTTTATATCACCAGTCCCAGCAACTCCAACGATTAAAGTAGATACGATAATTGGAACAACAATCATCTTAATCATATTTAAAAATATTGTACCAAGCGGTTGTAAATATGTTTCTACAGCCGGATTTCCATAAAAGATTGCTCCAACAATTACCCCAAGAACCAATCCAACTAATATTTGGTAGGCTAATGGAAATTTAAACTTTTTCTTCATCCTACAAGTCACCTCTAAATCTATTGAAAACGTCTTCTTTTTAAAATTCTAAAGGCAACTTATCCAATCCGACACCATCCGACATATAAAATTGATTTTTAATTGAAAAAAATTATAAAAGAAAATCACGACGTTAAAAAATAATACTTCGCCTAGCCGTATAAAACCCTTTCGGCAGGACAGCATAAGTATTGTAGGACATTTTGACTTTAGTCAGTGAGCAGTACTTTCTTATTTACAAAAAAATCCACTTCTCATTAAAATAAAAATAACGAGAAGTGGATTTATTAACAATTACACAATTGTTTTTGCAATCTTTACGTAATTTAAAGTAAAATTATAATTCCAAGTTGATTTCTAAAGATAAATAATAAGATAAGTTAAATATTCAATCTCTTTCTTTCGCTTTCTGCGTATCTCTAATATTCTTCTGAACTGTTATTGCAGCAAATATACTTAGTGCAAAAGCCATGCCATAGAATCCTTTTTCACTTAGGACGATACTACCTGCATTGTATAAACCGATTCCCATCAATAAAATACAGATAAGAAGTGCAATCCAACTAATACCATAATAAATATTAGTAACTGGTATTCCTTCGTCTCTATCTCTAACTGCTTTTTGCAAAGACACCGCTGAATAAAGTCCGAATACTAAAATTGCAAAATAATATCCCTTTTCGTTTAGCTCCATTGCGGCATTAAATAAACCTATGAGATAAGCCCCAACACCCAACATCAACGCTGCCCAAGAAGCACCTATAAAAGCTGGAGTTGGCGCTCCCTCTTTTCTTTCCGTTTTAATTTTTTGTTCTTTTTCTTTTTTCTTATCAAGTAAAACATCGTGCTCATTTGACATTTAATCCTCACCCCAACATCCTTATTTCGAGACCTTTTAACATTGCGAATACATCATCGTACCTTTGTCATTGCCCAAAGTGAATAAGTATAACATTGCTTGTTAACAGTTTTATATTAATAATTTTACTTGAGTTAACCTCTGATGGCAATGGTCTTTTAGATTCATATCAAGCGTTTTCTTCTCTATTTCCACCCGAAAGTACGTGATCGATTTATGGAAAGAGGAAATGAAAATATAATTTTAAACAAACGTAATTTTATGGAAAACTTAACCATTAAAATAACGCTATATTTCATGAAGGCAAAAATAAATAATGTTTTTTAAATTGGTTGTAATTAAATATTAAACTCCGTTTGTTACTATTGACATAACATCTGAGAAGGAGCTAGCCAACATGAAATTTAAAGCATTAATTTGTATCATTTTTAAAAAGCATAAATATAGTTACTTTACAGGCGCATGTGTTAGATGCGGTAAAACAAGAAAAACATTTTAAAGCAAAACGTTTCTTCTGCATCATTAAAAATATCTCTTATTCACCGTATTCAATCAGCTTACAAATAATAGATAAGGAAACAGAGCAAACTTCAATTTCAATAGGTTGCTTACTTCGTCTTGAAGCGTATGGATTTAATAGTTTCCTTGGCTTTCCTTTGTTAAAAGCAAAATATTATATTAAATTGTATTGTAAGTGATATATTTAATAAGTAGTATGCAAGTCATGAAAGGATTCGAATAGATAATGAAAAGTAATTTTTGGCATGATTTACCCCGACCTTTTTTCATTCTGGCACCAATGGAAGATGTTACCAACGTTGTATTTCGTCATGTAGTTAGTGCAGCAGGAAAACCGGATGTATTTTTTACCGAGTTTACGAACACAGATAGTTTTTGTCATCCTGAAGGCATTGCTAATGTGAGAGGACGTTTGACTTTTACAGAAGATGAACAACCTATTGTTGCACATATTTGGGGAAAGAATCCGAACCATTTTCGGACAATGAGTATTGAATTGGCTAAATTAGGGTTTAAAGGCATCGACATAAACATGGGTTGTCCAGTTCATAATGTAGCATCTCAAGGTAAAGGAAGCGGCCTAATCCGTTACCCACAATCGGCTGCGCAAATAATTCAGGCAGCCAAAGCAGGTGGATTACCTGTAAGTGTGAAAACGAGACTAGGATATACGTATGTTGATGAATGGAAAGAATGGTTGACTCATGTTCTAGAACAAGACATCGTAAACTTGTCTATTCATTTACGAACAAAAAAAGAAATGAGTAATGTGGATGCACATTGGGAACTAATTCCAAAAATCAAGGAACTTCGAGATCAGATAGCTCCGCAAACTCTTTTAACGATTAACGGAGATATACCTGATTGGCAAACAGGAATGAAACTCGTTGAACAGCATGGTGTAGATGGAATTATGATTGGGAGAGGAATCTTTAAAAACCCATTTGCTTTTGAAAAGGAACCTAAAATTCATAGCAGTGATGAATTACTTAACTTATTAAGACTTCATCTTGACCTACATGATAAATACTCAAAAGATCTAGACGTTCGACCATTTAAAACTCTGCGCCGCTTCTTTAAAATATATGTAAAGGAATTTAAAGGCGCAAGCGAATTAAGAAATCAGTTGATGACCACAGAATCTACAGATGAAGTGCGTGCCATCCTTTCTAAAATTGATAGTTAACATGAGCGGCAAGGAAATAAACAATACTCCTTAAATGGTGGCATTTTCCACCCATTTCATTTTAAGATCCGTGGCTTAAACCACGGATCTTATTACTTGTCTTAAATAAACAAAGTAATTCTTTGACTCACCTATGTACTTCTTTCTTTAACTTTACTTGCGCCTTCGTCCATAATTTTTGTCATTTTAAGTTTAAAACTTGCTGATTGTTTGATTCGTATTGAGACTTGTCACTATGATATGCCGTCCACTGTTCATCTTTCCTCTTATTCATTTACATTTTCGATTAGTAATGGATCAAGCATTTCATACCCTTTATCTTGTAATCCAGTGACGATGTCAGAGAGAGCATCGTTTGTCCAATCACGATCATGCATTAACAATATTGCTCCCTCACCTAACAACGGGCTATCCACCATGATGTCTGTGAGCGCATCGGCCTCTTGGTATTCCTTATCCCAATCATAGCCATACATCCAATTCATAAGAAGCATTCCCTCTTCTTCGGCTAGTTTCTTACTATAATCCGTATTTTTTCCGAATGGGGCACGGAAAAATTTAGGTTTTTCACCGATAATTTCTTCAACTAATCTATTAACTTCTGAAATTTCCTCTTTTTGTTCTTCTTCGCTTATTGTCGTGAGATCGGTATGGGTCATCGTATGGTTTCCAATTGGAAAACCAAGTTCATTGATCTCTTGCAGCTGTTTTCGGCCTTCTTCATCTTGGAGAAAATGTCCATTGACGAAAAAGATGGCGGGAGCATCTAGTCCTTTCAACGTTTTCGCCATTTCAACTGCATGTTTGTCAGGTGCATCATCAATTGTTAATAATACAACTTTCTCATTTGCATCATTCGTCGGTGTAACAAACCACTCTGGAGTCACTTTATAAACAGCCTCTTTCGCTTCCGTATCCTTCTTCTCATCAACATCCGTATCAACATCATTTTCTTCTTCATCTATATCTTTTTCCACTTCCGTTGAATCACTTGCTGTTTCATTTTTCTTTGTTCCATCATTGGAAGTACTCTCATTGGATGTTGCTCCGCATGCACTTAACAAAATAAAAAGTGAACAAAACAGAATTAAGTGAAAACGAGATGACTCTTTAAAACGCATTTATTCTCCTCCTTTTTCTGTTTCATTCTCTTTTTCAATTGTATCGCTCGCTTTTTCATTGGCCTCTTTTTGTTCCATCTCGTTTTCTTCTTTTTCTTTTTGCTCTATCTCTTTTTGCAATTCCTTATCTGCTTTTTTCACCTTTTTAACTACCTCTTCATCTAATTCAGGAGTATAATCTACATTCTCTGTATAATTGTTTGCAGCGTTCCAAAGCAGAAATTCATCAATGCCCGCTTCATTCAATGCACGTATTTGTGCCTCTAGCTCTTCTTTACCGTATGTTTTATAATTTCCTTCTCCCAGCCAGGATGCTGTAAAATCTTGTATCCACGGTCGCGAAATTGGTGGTGTATCCATTTGGAGAAATTTCTCCTTTTCTTTAACTGCATAATTGTGGATTAATTGATATGGATCTAAATCCGGTTTGGTCACATCTAAATTACCATCTCCCCAATGAGAAGGGTAAATCATAGAAGATAAAACATCAATTTTTTCACCGATCGTAACGATGTCTTGCCCAATTCCGCCGGCACTCGGAACTGTCACTGTATACCCAAATACATCGACAGAAATATCTACATCATAGGGCTCTAATTCTTCTTTAGCATGGGTAACAAAATCAGTTACTGCTTGGACTCGGGCTTTTTCTTGATTTTCTATATTTTCATAATCTCCTTTATCATAATCAAGGTTATCTGCTTTGTTTTCGAACCCTTCAGGAAAACGAACATAGTCAAATTGAATTTCCGCGAAACCCATTTCGGCCGCTTCTTTGGCGATGGTCAGATTATGTTCCCACACATCTTTTTGGAAAGGATTGACAAATGCTTCATCCCTACCATTGCGCCATACTTCCTTTCCATTCTTAAAGGAGAATTCAGGTTTTTCATCCGCTAATACGGAATCTTTAAAAACCACAATCCGAGCAATTGGATATATATTATGTTCTTTAAGTACTTTTAACATTTTTTTTGGATCTTTTATGTATGGTTTACCAAACGAAGCTAACGGAGACTTTTTATCTGGTTCATAGGTAATATTGCCAAAATCATCTTTTATATCAATGACCATTGCATTTAAATCTGTGTTTTCAATTAATGCTATTAAACTATTAAGTTTCTCCTCCCCGGCTGAATGACCAGTAACATACAGACCCCGGACACTTTCAGGTTTCTCGAAATTAAATTCTTTCTCTTGTTCATTTGCATTTTCTTCAGCCAAATTGTTTGTGGCATTTTCACTCGATATTTCTTTCTGTTGGACTCCCTTAGATACAGTTGCTTCTCTTTTCTCTTCATTATCATTACTTGTTGACTGATCCGAAGCACAAGCAACGAGGATAAAGCTAGCAAAGCTGCATAGTAGTATTATTGAATAGATTTTTTTCAACATTATCCTCCTTTACGCATCATACTATGCAATAGATTCCCTTTCATATGTCGAATAAAGCTATAAAACAACTTTTCTTCTATACTAGTATCGAAGATTTGTAGAAAAATGTCAAAGGATGTATTTAACTTAGTATAACGATCTTGCGTTCCCAAAAAAGTAGCGGTTACCTTCGATTTGCCTTTCCATTACAGACAAAGTTAGATTTTTTGTCCATCGTAAGAATCTTCTTTTCTTTTCCAAACAGATATATCCGGCATCTTCCAACCATTTGAATGATTCATTTTCCCAGCGGATTAACTTATAGTCATACCTTTTCGCCTATTTTGTAAACTCTTTCTGCCTCAAGATCTCCTTAGAATCTGCTGCATCTAACATCATATGATAGATTTTTCCCTCAAGACTTTCTTCATTACTTTATCAAGAAAAAGAATAGAAGCATAATATTTTTTTCAGAAAATACCAATCCGCTCTGTTTTTATTTTAATTATATTTTCATTTTACCACTTTAATAAAAAGGCTGATAACAAATTTTTAAAATTACTCGCTCCCATTTTATAAAGCAGATAATAGGTAAATATAAAGTTGTCCTTATAGTGCGTGTTCAAAAAGGATAAAAAGAACCAAGAAGTTCGAGGCGGCAGTTTCGAGCAGCGTAATGTATGCATTTAGATACATGAGCAAAGATCTGGCACGCAGAAAAAGTGCTTTCCTTTTTCAAGGAGCGGAGAAACAAGCCAATGAAGAAATTCGCAGTGTCATTTTTACCGGACTTTTTGAACATCTTCTTATATGGAAAGTCCCGATAATAGTCTCTGCGAAACTTTCTTCGGAACTTCTTTTGTTTTTTCTCCCTCTCCCTCAGCTTACCAATTATTTCTAATAGTTTAATTGTCTAATCAAGCGGTACCACTGCAATAATTACACATTGGATGATATTTCTTTAAATGAAAACTTTCTCTTAAATTCCTGTTCTTTTTCATAGTCACTTTTCTCTAAAGCCTTTTCTTTTAACTACTTTAAAAGGTTGATTTATTTGATCATTTGTTGTAAATTCCATCGTCAAATTTTACCTCCCCCGGAAAGCCAATGCCTCATTTTTTTAGTTTCCTTATTTTGACAACATCCTATCTTGATTCAATTTAAGTTGCAATTTGAGCCTTTGCTTTCTCTACTCTTTCTCCTAAGCATTATGAATTTGTTGTACATAATAATCGTCCAAAATAGAATAATAATGATAAATACGATTACTAAAACAATTGGCAACATACATATCCCCCCAACTATTTCATCTAATTTAGTAAAGCTAGTTTCATTTCTTGTTTCCTTGGACTTTTGGAACTATCAAAAGGCAGAGCACTGTGGCTTTTGCCAAGCTTTTATGAGAGGCTTGGTTGGACTTATATGGTTAAAGTGAATGTTGCTATCAGAATGAAGATTGAAATTGGTTGAGGGGTATTATTTTGTTGCTAAAGATGATTGTTAAATTAAGTAATAATAGTGGTATCCCTACTACACATAAAGCATGTTCCCCACCAGATAGATATACGACTATACCACATCATAAAGTACTTCATAACAGGCAAATATAAAACAAACAATTCTGTAATAGTTTGCATCTTATTATTTGATTTGTTTTCTAGCATAAAAGGTTGGACATTCCTATTTAAAAATAGATATTATAGAAGAGTATTAATTTTTAAGGAGGCTAAACTTGAGGAAGTTAATTATAACGTTATTGGCAGTTATATTTGTGATGGTGCTTTCTGCATGTGGCACAAATAATGATACCGATGACAGTGAAAATGATGAAAAGGAACTTGATCTAGATAAGATTTTCGGTATTGAACCGGGCTCTGGTACAATGAACATGGCGGAAGAGGCAGTAAAAGAATATAATCTGGATATGGAATTAATCCCTAGTTCAGAACCAGCCATGATTACAGAACTAGAGGAAGCAATTAAAGAAGAAAGGCCTATTGTTGTTACCCTATGGCAACCACATTGGACGTTTGATGAATATGACTTGAAAATTTTGGACGATCCAAAAAAGATAATTGGTGTAGAACAAAAAATACATACGATCGTTCGTAAAGGGCTAAAAGAAGAACACCCTTCAGCATATCAATTTTTGGAAAATTTTCATTGGGAAGTAGAAGACATGAATGCAGTGATGGCTATGTTCGGCCAAGATAAAAATGTTGAACCCCGCGATGCTGCTAAGATATGGATTGAAGATAATAGAGAAAAGGCTGATGCCTGGATGGAAGGTATCGAACCAGTTGAGAATGAGTCTATTGAATTGGCATACATTGAATGGGATACAGAGCTCTCCTCTACAAATGTCGTGACACTTTTGCTTGAGGAATTAGGTTATAATGTCAAGTTAACACCGCTTGATATGGGCATTACATTTGAATCAATAGCCCGAGGAGAAATCGATGGAACACTAATTGCATGGCTTCCTGGTGGTGCCTCAACATATATGGAACAATATGGGGATGATGTTGAGGATTTAGGACCAAACTTGGAGGGTGCCAGACAAGGTTTTGTTGTACCAGCATATATGGATATCGACAGTATGGAGGACTTACCTGTTAAATAATCATACTAATGTAAAATAGAAAATCTATATAGTTAAATGAATTTTATAATTGCCAAAAACAGCTATATCCCTACAATATGCAGTTAAGAAAATTCTTACAAAACTGTGTGTTGTAGGATGTAGCAAAACGTGCGTATTACGAAATTCATCAACATGTTGAAATGATTAGGTAAAAACAGGTGATACATTCAATGTATCTCTGTTTTTTTAGTTAGACTCTTTATAAACATTCGTTATTTAATTCCTCAAACTAGTTAAATTCTTCGTATTCGTTTGGATGCCGGCTCTCACTCTTCCGGGTTCGCCTAATTTATTTTTTTATGTTCTGATATATAGATAACATACTTAGATTATTCGGTAAGATCATCGACGAATGATGTTACCCACTATTTTTACTATTAAAGTGATAGTGAGAAGTGAAAAAAGCTCAACTATAGCCTCGAGGATCTTGAATCTGATCAAAAAACTGGGTTTTTTCACTTTCATTTTTGAATCAGGTTTGAAGATGTTAGGACGATAGAGCCCATGTATCTGAATTCCCGGATTGTGTAACGAGAAACTTCGAAACCCCGCGTAAATACCGAAAGTTACATCGTTACAAATATATAAACTGTAACGATGGATTATGAACAAATTTAAGTCAAGACCTTGATATTACAGCATTTTCAAATTACCTCGTTATAAATTTCGGGAACCTAGGATGTATAGGAAATTGGAATCGAAGTCAATGAGTGAAGAACGTTCAAACAATGAAAGAATAAAAAAATGGGAATAATAATGGCTATAGATGCCTTCATAAACAGTGCTATTTGCCTAGTTATATCCTCGCTTTAATGTGATAAGATAAGTAGCACAAAGACTTATTTAAATATGAAGGGAGAGAGTCGATGAAGGCTCGTTATTTTTTATTTCTAGCGATAATGAGTATTCTATTCGTAGCAAGTTGTTCTCAAACAGAAAAAGAAACTACAGCTAATGGGACGGATAATAAAGAAGAGATAGAAGAAATAGATAAAGAAGAAGAGATTGAAATAGCTGATAAGACAGCTACCTCTTCCGAAGAAGCTAAAGACAATTATCGTTCCGACCTTGGTAATTTGGAAATTTGGATTGGCGGCGAAGTAATTGTTGAAAAAGATCAAGTTGTGATTGAGGGAGAAAGTAATCTTCTACCCGGCTCTCGTATAGCCTCAAGTGGGGTAAGTGACGGTCGGGCATCGATTGATTATCAAGATAGTGCAGAAGTAGAAGAAGATGGCTCATTTCACTTTGAGTTTCCAGGGCGTAAATCAGATATTGAAGTGACTTTAAGTCTCATGACTGGCAGTGACCTCGTTGCCGATCATTATGGCGAGAATTTAGAAAATGCAACAGGAAATCAAGTGTACAAAACAGATACTGAAGGAATATATAAAGCTTCTTATACATTCGATATTGACACGAGAAAGCCAATGCCATATACAATTGAGTTGGAAACACCCGACTGGAGCGATGTACCAGATGATTATGGCGATACAAATGTCTGGATGGAAGTCGAGACTACGACGAAACATAACTATTTATATTTCGAAGGGAAAAGCAATTTACTAGAAGGTTCATTTATAACTGGTAATATAACAGATCCTAACGATCTCCCAAGATCTGCCTGGTCATCTAGTAATACGGAAGTGAATCCCGATGGCTCATTTCAACTTCAGATCCACTATTGGGATATAAGAGAAGGAATGCAAATGCATTTTGAATTCGACCCTGATAATAATTCTTGGGATAGTATTTTAGATACATATGGAGAAGAAGGGGAAAACTTGGAAGGTGACCTTGTAAAGACGAAAGATAATGGTGGAAAATACATTAAACTTTCAGTAGATCTTGCAGAACCAGAAATTGACGCACCGGAAAATGTTGACTTAACCTTAGAAGAAGAAGAAATAAAAATGCAAGTGCCCGATGATTTGCTGTTTGATTTTGATGAAAGTAAGTTAAAACCAGAAGCAAAAGATACTCTTGATAAGATCATTGAGAAGCTAAGTGAACTATCAACCGATGTAGACATTCAAATTAACGGACATACAGATAGCACTGGTGAAGCAGATTATAACATGAATCTATCCGAAGAACGCGCACATGCTGTGGCCGATTATATGAAGGAAAATAGCGACTTAGATCCAAAAAAAATGGAAATTCAAGGTTTTGGCGATACAGAACCAATCGCTTCGAATGAGAATGAGGAAGAAAGAGAGAAAAATCGACGGGTGGAGATTGTGATTAACCCGAAGTAAGTTTGATCATAACATAATAATAGACCGCACATGCTGGATACATGGACGGTCGAGCGTGTAACAGCCCTTCAAGGGGGCAACTCGCAAACAAATTGGAAATAACTACTCTATTTGCTCGTTAGGCTCAAAGGGTGGTTATTTTTTTCAGACAATACAGAAACATTCGTTTCTATTTTAAAAGAAAATAAAAACGAGGTTTGCACTCAGACAAACCTCGTTTTTATTAATACTATTAATTGGACTTACATCATTCCCGGCATTCCGCATATTTGGCATGCTACCTCCATTTTCCTCAGGAATATCTGCTACAACTGCCTTAGTCGTTAAGAAAGCAACTGCACACATGCTGCATGTTATAAAGCAGAACGAGTAACTTTAGTTGGGTCAACGATACCTGCGTCAACCATGTTTTCCCAATAGCCTTTAGCAGCGTCAAATCCGATGCCTACTCCTCACCTTTTAGTCGTTCAACAACGATTGAACCTTCAAGGCATTCGTTTTCAGCGATTGACGACCTGGTTCTTCTAACGCAAGTAGTACGATCTAGTGTCAACCACTAAACAGTTTGTGTTATCAATATTACTTTCATTTTCAATTTTAGAGTTAAAATCTGCATACTTAAAACCAGGTTGATTGTTTACTGCCGCTCGAAACGACTCTCTAATTCGTATATTTTTTGTTCCAGTTCTAGTTGTTTATGTTCGATAAAGTTCGTTTTTCTACTTACGTGGTCACGATTGTTGTCTAGTTTTTCAGTATTTTGTATGACTAGCTTTTCAAGGATTGTAAATCGTTCATTTACTTCTTTACGAAACTCGTACATTTCTCCCTGGAATTCAGTCATTTCTCCCTGGAATTCAGTCATTTCTCCCTGGAATTTTATCGTTTCTTCCTGGAATTTTGACATATCACTCCGAAATTCATACATTTCCTCTTGAAATTTCGTCATTTCTACCCGAAATTCCTTTTGTTCTTTCTGCATAGCTTGTAACATTTCTAAGACTTTGTCCATTACTTGATAGCCCCCTATTCAACGTTACTCATTCCATTATAACAGAAAAGTACCTTCTTTCCATAAACAAAATATTAAAACGAGGTCTGCCATTATGACAAACCTCGTTTACTTTATTCTTATTAGGTTAGAT
>NZ_JAXHDD010000056.1:0-25839 GCF_037072025.1 Pseudogracilibacillus sp. SO30301A
TCCGCCAAAAAGATCATCCAGCGTGATTTCTACTTTCGGTATTTCACCGCTTGGTATGTAATCTGTGTTTACTTTTTGCATTGCGCCGATCCGGTTCGTCGTTTTATATTCCTCGATCGTTAAATCCCGAATCGCTTCGACAAATTTATCCATGTCTTTGTAAAAGCGTTCATCGATCACATCATCAACAATGGCTCCGACTTCGCCTACAAATAAATGTAAGGCTTGAAAATCTTCATTGAGCTGATAATATTTATTTTTTTGATTATCATAGCTGAAGTTAACAAAACCATCACTGTCATATTTTCTAATAAGCGATTCTACGGAATCAAGGTTATTACATATTTCATTTAATGTAGCAAATGGACTGAGTGTCCAGTGACCTCCGCCGACAAATTCACCTAATCCCTGCTTTGTTTTCTCCCAATCTGAAGAAATATATTTTACATCCATTGTATCACAACTCCAGCTTCTCGATAATTTCAAGAGCGATCGTCCGGTCTGCTTCCATCATGCTAGTTAAGGTCTCAATTACTAATAAGGAAGCTCTTGCATAATGATTATAAATTTCGGTTATTTTTTCATTTGCTTCTGGGAATGCCTCCATCGTTTATTTTGCTTAGCCTGAAGTATAAAAACCATTTGCTTTTAACTTTTCAATAGAAGGAAGGATCGTTTCATCAAATTCAGATAAAATAGATTCAATTTGCTTATAAATTAAGGTAATTTCGTCAACATCAATATTTATTTCTGCACGAACCCCTCCACCACCGGCCATTAATACAGGCTTAGACATTCGGTGTTACCTCCTTATATGGAAAGTCCATTTCGTCAAACAATATTTTTAAAAACCAATACTGGCTTGCGTGGTAATATTTATCGTTCATCGGATCAATTATCATTAATTTTTTTCATGGGGAAATGCAAACCATTGTTGGTAAAAATCGGGATTATCTTCTACCTGCATACTTTCACCTAAATGAAAGAATTCGAGATTCATAAACTCTTCACCAATCTCCAGAACTCCGAATTCCTCTCTACGTTCATGGGAAAGTTCTTTCTTCAAAAAATTCTTCTCTTCCTTTTCTGTTCACGTAAAATAAATGTAAACCGGTCTATTAATAGTTTTAAAACCAATGCTTTTGAAATAACATGCAATCTATAGTATTTTCCATCTTCCACTTCAACGAGCATGATCACTTCATCTTCATCTACTTCAAGAAAACCGAACATTAAATTATTAATCCGCACATACTTGTTACTTAAGTAATAAACCTCTAACGCCCGAATAACGTACGCACCGCCTTCTGTAATCTTCCCCTCATCTGTTAAAATGTTTTTTTTAACTAACGACTGATGTGCCGCTTTTTCAACTTCGTCTCCTAAAAGATGCAACGTTTTCTTATCGGGTAAGCCAAACAGCATCTCAGATTCAAAGGCAGATGCAAGTAAATATAATTCTGTAATATGAAACAGATCCGATTCGCTTTTGCTCATATGCTTTTCATCCCTTTCACCCGATTATCTTGAGGGAATTCTGCAATATAACTTTCTAAGTTTTTAAGGGCAGTGGATTGTAATTTTGCAACTTCGGATAATTCTGCATGATATTATTCAATAATTTCAATATACGACAAAAACGCATCACTGCTTTTCCCTTTCCAACTCGAAGAAGCAACGGTGGACACAAGTGTTTCACAATACATATGGATCCGTCTCACGCTATTTTCCACTTTAACCGCAAGCTGCTTCGCTTCTTCCAGTTTGGATTGATCAATAACAACATCATTCATTTTATTGACTCCTTTATTTATTCTTTTCTCTCTCGTAATTTTCAGCTTCTGTAATGGCTAAACTCCGGTAATATTCGCATCTTCCGTATGCACGATTCACAGCAATAACCAAATCCAATCGCTTTCCTTTCTCAATTTCAACTTGAGCGTCCAAACGTTCATTTAATTCTTTTCTTTTTTCCACAAAGTCATTGGATGGGATCTTGGATGGAGATAGATAAGGACCTGAGTTCCGGTAACTGTTGTATGCACTCGTGAACTCTTCTACCTTTCGATCATGTTCCTCCAATATATTTCCAAGTCGAGTATACAACTTGTGATACTCATCTCTTTTTCTTTCCGCTTCTGTTTTTCTTCTAAATAGCTGTTGAAGAAATTCAAACATTCCATCATCCCTCTTTTCATTAAATAAACATAGAGAGTACGAGCATATCATTAAATATTCCTTTTGTATTACCATTAATTGCAAACAGTCTCATGAGAATGACTATGCAGGATTAATTTACCAGAAGTTCATAGACTAAAATTAATTACAGGGTATTTTTACTGTTTTAAATGAGACTAAAAATTACAGTTAGGGATTAAGACTTATATATAGTAGGTATTTTCATGGAATAAGACTAATGAGCAACAAATTAATGAGTCATCTTCAATGAAGAATAGCAATGAGAGAAGCAATAGGAGAATACGATCATTATAAATCATTCATTTTTAAGAATAGAGGAAAAAACATAAACAAGAATCTAACATTGTAAAGATAAAGAAACGTTTCCGAGCATCTATCTATCAAATACCCAAGAAACCAACATTAATTGGGTTCTTGGGTATTGTAGAAATAATTTATATTTTACTGTTTAATTAAGTCCACTTCTCCTATTCCATCAATCATTAGCTTCAGATAATTGGATGTATTATAAGATGTAAATGGGAAGTTTGTTGAAATAATAGTCTCGTTATTCTTCAACACTCTACTAAAACCATTTGAAAAATATTCTTTTCCATCTTCGTCTATGACTTTCATCTGATCGACAAATGTACTTTCATCCTCGTATGTTCCATCTACTTTAAATGAAATATGTAAGGATGTTGGATTGGCATTCGCCTCTGATACCTGAATAGTAGAAGATGCATCCTGCATGACATATTGCACTAAGGTATCAACATTTTGCTTTTCTGGATTAGTTACAGAAAGCTTCCAATCACCATCTATTTTCTCAAGCTTATCTATGTCATAAAAAACATTGACACTCTCCACTTCAACTACTGCATCTTCTAAAGTAGGAATATTTCCTTGATGAGACTCCATCAGTACATCCAATTGAGCTCTTCCTGTACTCTCATCTACATTTGAAAGTTGATAATCAAGACCTGATATATATCTTTCTTCTCCTTTTAAAGGTTTTGTATCTGGAATAAACTCAACAATGTATTCTCCATCACCATTTTTTATTCGGTAATCGATTGACATATCTTCCATACTTTTTAGAACGGTTGGATCTTCAAATTCTAACTGAAAACTCACCCCTAACTTATTTTTATCTAAAAAGTAATTTCCTAAAGTTATTTTAATGTCCTTATCAGTTGCCACACTATCATTTGCTTGTGAAAAACCATTATTTAAAGCCTGTTCAACACCTTGATCTCCAAAATTAAAGAAACCGTTAATTCCAGCAATTACATGTTCATTCGTCAGAACAATTCCAGTTACAATCAATGCACATGCCACAGCAGCTATTCTTTTCCAAACATATTGTACTTTCTTCTTTTTACCTTTAGAACGGATTAAATCATAAGCTTGGTCAACCGATTGTCTTACATTATTAGGGATTTCTCTTTTTTCATTCATCATTTGACTCAATTCTTTATCCATATTATTATTCACAAGCAATCACTCCCTCATTGTTATAATAGTTTTTTCTTAACTGTATTTTGGCTCTGGAAAGTCTGGACTTAATTGTACCTTCCGGCTCCTTTAAAAATTCACTGATTTCTCGAACGTTCAAGCCGACAATATAATATAAAATTAGTGCTACCCTGTATGCTTCATTTAAACTATTAAGTGCTTCCTCTAATTCTACTTTTTGAAACTCATCATTTCTCTTATCAGGGATTATATGATCATTCATACTTACGATGTTCTGCTTCCTATTTAGCAAGCTGTTACATTTATTAATTAAAATTTTACAAAGCCACGTATTGAAGTAATCATTGTTTTTAAGTGTATGTACATTTTCGTAAGCCGATATAATAGCTTCCTGCATTGCGTCAGCTACATCTTCGTCATTATTTAATAATTTGCTTGCCGTCCGATATAATACATCTTCATACTGCTTAACTAGTACAATAAACGCCTCCCCATCTCCCTTTTTTACCTTTTTGACTAACGTTTTTGTCGATCCCATTCATCACTCACCTCTTACCTGCTTTTTTGTTTGTTCAATATATTAGATATAGAAAGGTACCAATTGGTTGCATCCAAAAGTAAAATAGTTATTTATCATCCAATTTCCTTTTTATCCTTGAAAATTACAAACTTTTTTCTACTGCCTTATTTAATTATAATCGAGAATCAATTTAAAAGATCACGGATGAAAATACTAGCTTTGCGCTGAATTGGCACAAAAAAACTGTTATATAAAGTTTATTTTCAATCACTTTATATGACAGTCATTTCCAAACGTAATTATTTACTTATCAATATATTTACCTGAATCCGTGATAGAAAAACTCAAAATCCCCCATAAACCCTATGTTATCAGCTATAATTGAGGTAACACTACTGAACCTAGAAGGTGATTTGATGATAAAGTTTAAAATTGAAGAAACAGACGAAAAACTAACACCACATGCTGGTCTTGGAATTGTTGGAATGCTTCTGTCTAAAACAAATTTAAAGGCTCGTCTTGACCATTACCGATTCCTGGTGTTAAAACAGCACCGGATGCTTCAAATAGTGATATAGCAAAATCTTACCTTGGTTTGTTATGCCAAGGAAAAAGTGATTTTGAAATGATTGAAGAATTCCGGAAAGATCCGTTTTATAAATATGCGTTAGACATTGAACACATCCCGTCATGCTCCACACTTCGCCAGCGTTTGAATAATGTTTCAGCACCCCATGCGGATACAACATCTAATACATGGAGCTCGATATTACTTGAAGAATCAGCTGAACTTATTGAATCGTATTCACACTTATTGACGCCCATCACACTGGAAAACAAGAAACAATACATGCCATTAGATGTGGATGTATCCCCTTTTGATAATTCAAACACCAAAAAAGAAGGGGTGTCATGACATACAAAAAGTTTGATGGCTATTCTCCTATCTTTGCCTATTTAGGTAATGAAGGGTTTGGAGTGAATGTGGATCTTCGTAATGGCAAGACACATTGTCAGTGCTAACACCCCAAAATTTTTAAGCCAAACGATTACATATGCCAAAACCATTACGGATCAACCACTTTTACTGCGTCTCGATTCAGGTAATGACAGTGTGGATAACATCAATGTTTGTCAAGATACGACCACAAGTGCCGACTTCATTATTAAGCGTAATCCTCGTAAGGAGACTGCAGAGGAGTGGCTCAAAATTGCAAAGGAACACGGTGATGTTGATAAACCACGGGATGGAAAGACAGTTTACCGTGGTGTCCTTCAGAGAAAACCCAATAAGGCTAAAAAGACTGCTTACCTTGTTTTTGAAGTAATCGAGCGAACGATAGACGCAGATGGACAGGCTCTTCTTATTCCTGAAATTACATTTGATACATATTGGACTTCACTAGACATCCGTGCCGATGAAGTTATTTCACTGTATCACGATCATGGTACAATGGAACAATTCCATAGTGAAATCAAAACAGAACTGGACTAGGAACGCCTGCCTTCCGGAAAGTTTGCGACCAATGATTTGGTTTTGCACTTAGGATTGGTTGCTTACAACTTGTTACGAATCATTGGACAGGAAAGCCTGCAGGCAGATGACCAGCCATTACGTAAGAAAGTTCAAAGACGCCGTATTCGAATAGTAATCAAGTCTATGATTACTATGGCATCAAAAATGATTTTTCATGCTGGTAGATGGGTCTTGAAAATAACGAAGACAAACCCGTGGCTGCCAACATTCAGAAGGCTATACAGCACATTTTCCTCAACTACTTAATAAAATAGCTTCAATTATATGATAAAACAGCCTAAAATACCCATTCCCAGTAAAAGTGCAGGCTTATTTGGCATGCCTTTAAATAGGTGGATGTTTCATTATTAAGATCAAGCAAGTATCCTTGATGTGATATCAAAACATTTCACTGAAGAGAAAATTAAAATTAAGTTTGTTTCTAGTTAATCGGCACATTTGTCACGGATTGAGGATATACTTAATAGGAACGATTCTCTTTAGGAGGCAAGTTATTTGATATTTATCATTTAGCCAACAAAATAATTCATGTTTTAAAAAGTATGATAGATGAACAAATCATAATTTGTGATGTTGAAGGTATAATTATTTCTAGTACGGATCAACAAAGAATTGGAAACTACCACGAAGGAGCTGCTAAAGTTATTAATATCGAAAACCAACTCGTTATTACCGAAGAATTGAGTGGGCGGCTATAGCATTTGAAATTAAAAATGTTGATTATATCGTTAACAATGCTGGAGGCTGTGGAACTTTCTTACATGATTACGAGAATCTTCTTGGAGATGAACCTGAATGGAAAAAAAAGCGAAAAATTTTTCCGAAAAACTAAAAGGTATAACTTCTATTCTAGTAGATTTAAACTTTCATAACCTTTCTCTTTATCTTCCTAATCGGGTAGTAACAAACCAAGATTCATGCCACTTAAGAAAGTACAAAAGACATTTCATGAACCAAGAATCCTTTTACAATCTATTAAAGGGATACAATATGAAGTTAACATTGTCCAGTCCAAGCTTTCTATGAAGCATCTAGACTACAAAATGGAAAAAGTTAAAGAAACATCTGCAACGACTTTTGTTACTACCAATCCAGGTTGTTTATTGCAAATGAAGCTGGGTATTGAAAGAGAGGGATTATCAGATAAAATACAAGCTGTCCATATTGTAGAATTACTTGCTAAAGCATTATACAATTAACATTGAATACCTAAACTTACTATTAAATACAATTCACAAACATATTATCCTTTCCCCATAAATCTTAATTAATAGCGGGTAAAGGATTATATGTTGTCACTTTTACGGTATTTCGTTCGACACGAACCATTAGAAAGTTATTTTAATATTTTTATTCATATCTTCTTCCGATACATTAGGATAATCTTATAGAGATTATAGATTGTTAAAAGTAATATAATCTGCTAACTCACTGATAGACTGTACAACCAAGTTCGGAATACATTTTTCATGGAAAGGAACTTGACTGAATTTATTTTCATTGACCCATTTTTCCTTGCAAAATTTAATAAATTCTTCACTATCACTTCTTTTACCTACTGGAAGTGCAAGAACGTGTACAGGTATTTTTTTATTTATAAAAATGGAAGTGATTCCAAGATTATTAGCCATTAAGATATCATGGTCAATCCTATCGCCAACATGAGCAACAATTTCTCCTCTGTCTTTCAAGGAGCTCAACATTTGAATATCTGGCTTAGCCATACCCGCTGAATCAGAGGTAATGATCTCATCAAACAAATCTATTAACTGTAATTTCTTTAAAACGGGATATTGATATTTATAATATCCATTTGTAGCTACTGCTAGAGCATACCCTTTATTTTTAATTGAATATAAACTATTTAATATTGTCTTCTCAAGTAGATGGATTTTAGGTGTCTCACAATGTTTATTCACTAGTTCCTCAATGTTTATTTGCAATGGAACCTTTAACTTTTCAAGTAAGTTCATAATAATATTATCCCAGTCATAAGCTTCTAATATTTTATTAGCACTCATTCTTTTATAATGTTCATCAGTTATTAATTCCATAACATTTAAATCCTGATCTTCAGTAGTTGATTGGATAATTTCTACAATTTCAGGAAAGACCCAGCCCGTAAAGGGGTTTTGCATCAATGTTTCATCCAAATCAAATGTAATCCACTTTTTCAATTATTTTACAGCTCCCTCTGTTAAGCTTTCCATAAACTGTCGTGATGCGAATAAAAAGGCAATTATCATTGGCAACGAAGACAAGGTTAAACCTGCAAACAATAGGTTCCACTGGGTGTCATACTCGCCAAATAAAGTGAGCATTCCAAGTGGTATAGTAGAGAGTGAGTCGGTACGAATAAAAATAAGTGGATAGAAAAAGTCATTCCAAACATTAATTAAATTTACAATGCCAACTATTGAGATTGCAGGCTTCATTAGAGGCAATACAATTTTATAATAGATTTGAAAGTCGTTACATCCATCCAAACGAGCAGAATCTTCCAGAGCCTTGGGTATGGTACGAAAGAATCCATAAAACAAAAATACTGCAAAAGGAATTCCTCCGGCTACATAAATGAATATTAAGGAGAATAATGTATCTAATAATCCTAAATTCAACATAATCATGTATAGCGGAATAACAGCTAATTTCATTGGTAGCATAAGTCCGATCATAAAAAAAAGCAATAGGTAAGGATTCCATTTTAAATCGTATCTTGCCAAGTAATAACCAGCCATGGAAGAGACAAAAAGTACTATAAAGACTGAAACCGAACTAACTATAACACTATTCCACATATAACTGGAAAAATTCACAACTCTCCAAACCTCAAAATAGTTATCCAAATTAAATGAACTTGGTAAACTTAGTGGATTGGTAAAAATGTCGACGTTTGTTTTGAGAGAAGATGTAATCATTAAAAATATAGGGTAAGCAAATATAAATGTAAAAAATGCTAACACTAGGTATTTAATAAGCTGAATATACCATTTTCCTGGCATTCTTAGCCCCTCCTTTTCTATCTTTCAAAGTCATTTCTCTTAAAGAAAAATAATATTATACATGTAGCGATTCCAATAATAATGAATAACACTACCGCGACTGCAGACCCTAACCCAATAGCTTGTCCACCATCAACTGTTCCAAAAGCTAAACGATAAAAAAACGTGGTCAGGACATCCGTAGAATAATACGGCCCCCCAGAAGATCCCTGCATAGCAAAAACGTATTCAAACGTTTCAAATGATCCAATAAATACTAAAACAGACATTACCATTAAGGCAGGTGCTAGCATAGGAAGCGTTATTCTTGTAATTACTGTAAATGTATTAGCTCCATCGATTCTTGCAGCTTCAAATATCTCATTATCAATTGCTTGCAATCCCGCTAAAAATATTAACATAGAAAATCCTATAGATGCCCAACTATCGACAAAAATGATACTTAATAAGGCCGTATCCATACTTCCGAGCCAAGGTCTCGTTAAAGCTTCAAGTCCAATTCCTTCTAGTAAACTATTTAAAGCTCCTCTTGTAGGGTTTAATATAAGGCTGAATAAAAACCCTATTACAATCACAGATAAAAGCTTTGGTAAGAAATATACGCTTTTAAAAAATTCTTTTCCCTTAACTTTACTATGAATAATTAAGGCCAAAATTAGAGACACAATAAGTTGAGTAATAACTGTTACAAAGAAATAGATCCAGTTATGACTGATTGCATTAAAGAAAAATTCATTATACGGCTTTTCTGTAAATAATGTAATAAAATTATTCAATCCAATAAAATCTTGTCTGTCAAATCCTTTAAAAGAATAAAGACTGTTTAAGGCCGCTGTTATTAAGGGGTACAATTGAAAAACACCATAGAGTAGAGCCGCAGGCAAGAGAAATAAATGAACAAGATGTTTTTTTATTTTTAATGTACCTCGCCTATTTTCCATAGAATTACCTCCATAATATGAATACACAATCCAAGATTGTGTATTCACTTTTATGTTAATTTAATATTAATCAATCGTCTTCTTCTATCATTTCCAATTCCTCTACTTCTTCTTCAGCTGCTCTATCTGCATTTTCCTGAGCGCTGTCTAATAGATTTTCTTTAGAGATTTCTTTTAAGTACATTCCCTGCAAACCATCTTCAAATATTGTTTTAGTAGACGGCGAACCATCTCCAAAGTGTACAAGCATTAAATAAGGAGTGGAGCTTTCTTCAGAAGCTTTATTGATTTTTTGTACAATTTCATGATTAGCTGTTACTCCCTCAATAGCACTAACTCTATTTAAATTGTCACTAAATAATTGACCAAATTCCTTTGTAGCCATGAACTCTATGAATTTTAATGCTTCTTCTTGATGTTGGGAATTTTTTACTACCCCGTATGAGCTATCAACCCAGTTCATAACTGATATATCGCCGGTAGTGTCATCCTTTAAGCCTGTTATTACATCGATTGGAACATCAGGTATATTGGTTTGAAAAGTTTCCAAACGATAATCACCATTTATGTACATAGCAGCTTCTTCCGCATAAAACATAGCTTGAGCATCGTTATCATCTAACGCAATAAAATCGTCCGGTAAATATTCTTCCAACTCTTCCATTCTTTCCAATGTTTTTAGCATTCTTTCATCATTCAAATCAGTTTTTCCTTCTATGACATCTTCTACATATTCATTTCCGTAAGCTGAAGGGGAAATTACACCATGCAACATTGACAATAAATATGCATCCCTACCTCCTTGAGCGATTGGAGTGATATCATTTTCTTTTAACACATTGCTTACCTCAATTAATTCTTCCCAAGTTTCCGGTACATCTAAATTTAAATCATCAAAAATATTCTGATTATAAAAAATGACTCCAGCATTCAAAGTTAATGGAACACCATAAATATTTCCATCACTTCCTTTAGCTGCATCTAAATAAGGATCATCTATGTCCTGAACTCCTGGGACGTCATCTAAAGGTAATAAATAACCATTATCTGCTATTGTGCGAGAACCTGAATAAGGTCTTAATTGTACAATGTCAGGACCAGTGCCCGATACAAGAGAATTTGTAAGAATAGTATTATACTCAGTTGATTCGTATGGTTGAAAGTTTACTTTAATTCCTGGGTTTTCATTTTCAAATTCCTCTATAATTTCCTCATAAGCTGATCGATCTTCTGTTCTCCAACTATACATTTCCAATTCAACAGTATCTTCATCAGACCCTTTGTTTCCTTCCTTACCGGCATCCTTACTACATGCAATAAATAAAATACTGAATGCCATTAAAATTACAAGATAGATAAGTTTCTTTTTCATCTTTAAATCCATCCCTTTTTTATATTTGTTCTCTTGCTACTTTTCAATTACCTTTTCTGTTTTCATTGTTTCTCTAATCTTTAACTCTATTTCTATCATGCCCCCATCTAAATGTTCTACCATCAAATAGTAAAACGCTTACAATATTATTTCTTGATTATTAATATATGTACATCTTACATAAAGTGAATTATTATGTCAATGAATTTTTTTATTGTTGTAATTTTATTTCAAGTATTATTTCAAATCATTTAAAATAGAAATAAACTTATTAAATTTTTATATTGATGTTTCGAAATCTAGGTTGATTTGATTCTATCTCTACTGATACAACCCCAGCGAGTGAATTTATTCTATTATAATATGTAGATATTTTTTCTGCATTTTTTGGAAGTTTACATTCTAACTCCAATTTATGACCTAAGTCTACCCCGGAAAACTTTATATGTTTTATATCCTCAAAAAATTCTTGAATTTCAGATAATGTATTCTCTATATTTTGAGAATGCTCCAAAAAAATGTTAACTTTAACATTTTTCTGATGGAGAGTGTTGGGAGCTATTTTATGAACTAAATACGGTAAAATACGAACGCTTATCATTATAATTATTACTCCAAGCAATGCTTCCAAGAAATATCCTGCTCCAATTCCTATTCCAATTCCAGAAGCCGTCCATACGATTGCAGCGGTTGTTAAACCTGAAATAGCGTCGTTATTTTTTCTTAAGATAACTCCGGCCCCAAAAAACCAACACCGCTTACGATTTGTGCGGCTAAGCGCATAGGATCAGCACGAATAAACATCATATCGTTATACGAGGAAAGTGCTGATTCTATCGATAAGATAGTCAGCAGACAACTAGCAACGCTAATAACAACACATGTTTTTAGACCTAATGGTTTGTTTTTTGCTTCTCTTTCAATTCCTAATACCAAACCGGCAATTGAAGCAGAACATAATTTAATTAACACTGATGTCATCTATTGCTTCCCTCCTAAGATTATATACCACAACATATTTTACTTATCACTCCAATATCTTCTCACCTCACATAATTCTTCTTCGTAAATAGTGTTTTTTATTTCTATTATTTCAATACATTTTCCGCTATTTGGTGAATGAAGCATTTTACCTTCTCCTAATTCAATTCCTACATGATGAACAGTTCCGTATGCAAAGAAAGTAGGTCACCTCGTTGACGATTATTGATTTCTATCTTTTTACTCGATCGTGATTGATCAATTGCATCTCGGCTTATTTTATAACCTTTTGCTTTATGAACTGTGTAGGAAAAACTTGAACAATCATAGCCAAAGGAACTCAATCCGCCCCAAAAGTATTCTAGACCAATAAACTTCAATCCCGATTTGATAATATCTTCACCTGTACCTTCCTTTATTCCTTGGCTACAAGAATAAATTTCAACGTCTTCTTTAGCTAAGTAAGCCAACTCCTTGAGGGGTTTTCACCTTAACTTTTTCATTAATAATTCCTTCTATTGGAAGAGTAGTCAAATAGATTAATTTTATATCTATTCCTTTTTCTTCAAGATACATTAATACAACATTGCTGATTACAATGGCATAATTTTTTCTATTCCAATCTTTCATTTCTACAAAAGCTAGTTGAGATAACGGAATCCATCCAGGATAACCCCGTTCATCTTTTCTCGAATCTTGAGAACTGCAGTAAGTCTTGCCTTTGTTTCTATACTTCCAACCATACATTTAACTCCATATTCATTAGCGGTTGTCGCTATCTTTATTGTTTCTTGAATTTCGCCTGATTACATCAACTTAAAATTGTGCGGATCAGCTCCCTGCATTTGGAACAAGCGCAAAGCATCCGTAGCTATAAAAACACTTCATCTAACATTAGGGGCATATCATTATTTTGTGTAACAAACTGTAAACCTTTAAAATCATTTCCATTAACGAACTGTTCAATAAATTCATTATTCGTCCCTTACTTTTTCCAATTTACTTACGATTTCTACCGCTTCTTTTGGTCTCCAACCCGGATTAGTATCTCTTAATTGTTGATCCCACTCTTTCATGTATCTCGATAATCCTTTCTGTATCTTTTTTGATTGGATCCTTTCCAACTTTTATTTTTAAGTCTGAGAACACATTTTCAACACACTTAACACTTTTTCTACCATTTTATAAGAATTATTAACACTTACAGAAAGTTAGTTTCTATTACATCAGAATATCCACCCAAAAGTTCCATAACGTATTTTTACAAACTTTGATAAACAATCATAAATTGCCATATCAATAGCCGCTTTTGCACTTAAATTACCAACAAGTGAACTACTTATTAATTCAAACAATCCTTCTCTTTTGAAGAATAGATTTTCCCGTAACTTTAGACCCAATGATATGTTAAATCGCATGTTGAATACTAGCAACACTTTCTCCTGTTTTTACATTGGTAGGAACAGTTTTTCCTATGCCTGTAATACCACAATCCGTATTAATTCTTTTAGAATAGATTCAACTGTGGTCACTGTACGTAAAGATGTTTTAAAAGGTTTAATCTACGGTACCTTTATATAATTAGTCTCTATAGAACTAATGATTAGTTTATAACCCCTGGCTCAATTATTACTAACTTCTTTTCAGTATCCATAATTGTCTGCACCCCTAGAGGTACTGCAATATTAGGTGTACAATGTCCTATTTTAAATCCGCTCATTACAGGGATATTTAACGAGGCAAAATAATGATGGAACACTTCTTCTAATTCAAGCGATGGAATTTTTTTAGGTTCTACATTACAAAGTCTCCAACTATAATTCCGTTTCCATTTTCTAATTTACCTGCGTACTTCAATTGGTTTAACATGGAGTCGATCCTATAAGGTTCCTCATTTATATCCTCAAGAAGGAAAATATTATCTTTCACCTCGATTTCATATGGTGTACCAAGCGTACTTATAAGTAAAGATAAATTCCCTCCAACGAGCTTTCCCTTTGTAATTCCTTTGGATAATACAGTTAGTTTCGAGACTTCCTCAGAATAAATTAATTCAGTACTTTTAAACAATTGGTTAAACATTTTTTTAGATAAAGCATCAAATTTATCCTTGGCAACATCCGAGGCCAACATTGAGCCATGAAAGGTTACAAAGTTAGAAACCTGACGAATAGCTGTATGTAAATAAATTACATCACTGTAGCCCCAGATGATTTTTGGATTGCGAGATACTTGATCATAGTCAATCATCGATGCAATCCGCCCAGTGCCATATCCACCCTTAGCAAAAAATATAGCTTTCACCTTTGGATTTTTATCATTTGATGAAAGTCCTCTAACCGTTCCTTATCTGTTCCTGCTAAGTAACCATTAGTTTTGCTAACATTTTCACCCATTTTAACTCTCAGTCCTAAAGCCTCTAAAAAGTTTAATGATTCCCTTAAACAGCTCATATTTGGTGGACTAGCGGTAGCGATTACCCCTACTAAATCACCTTTGACAAACTATTTGAATAATTAATTGTTTATCACCCTTTCTCCGATAAATTATATACTATGCAAGACGTACTATTAGCTACTTAATTCTTGCATTGCTTTCACAAAGTTCCCATTATACTTTTTAATAATAGACTTTGCTTTTTCCAGTTCAACATCAAATAAAATCATTAATATCGCAACACGAGTGTCTCCTTGGGCAATGTCATTCATCTCTCTTGCCTTTTTCTCATCCGCTCCCGTTAAATCACTAATAATAGATGCTGCCCTTTTTCTCAATTTCTCGTTCGTTGCTTGAACATTAACCATTAAATTTTTATAGATTTTTCCTGTCTTAATCATCGTAGTCGTTGAAAATATGTTCAATACCATCTTTTGGGCAGTGCCAGCCTTCATGCGAGTCGAGCCTGTGATAACCTCTGGTCCTACTGGAAGCTCTACTGCAATATCCACCTTATCGGAAAGAAATGAATGGGGATTACATGAAAGTCCAACTGTATAAGCACCTAATTTTCTAGCTTGCTCTACAACCCCAATAACATAGGGAGTTTGACCGCTTGAAGCGATCCCTACGACTAGATCTTTAGGCACTACATGTGTATTCACATCCTCAACACCTAATTCTTTGCTATCTTCTGCATTTTCAACCGCAAACCGGAGTGCTGAGTCTCCTCCCGCGATCACCCCTTTAAAAACATCCGGAGAAACACCAAAAGTTGGAGGACATTCGGAAGCATCTAAAACTCCTAATCTTCCGCTAGTCCCTGCACCAAAATATATAACCCGTCCACCATTTTCAATTGTTTCTATCATTTTGTTTATGACTAATTCTATTTGAGGTAAAGCTTCCCCTACAATATCTGCTACCACTTTATCTTCCTTATTTATTAATTGAATGATCTCAAATACTGACCTTTCATGTAGATTTTCTGATTTAGAGTTTCTCATCTCTGTAACAAATTTATTCATTTTCCATTCTCCATTTCAACAATTAATTAACAATTACAAGTTTAGACATTAAGCCATGTTACTCTTATTCATAACCTCCTCTTTAAATATTAAAGTATGAAGTTTTTCTCTTATGAGAGGTAGTGAGTGTTTTCTTCCTACATGAACAACATTTGTTAAAAACACAACAGAAAGTTTATTATGCGGATCTATCCACAGACTTGTTCCTGTAAAACCCGTATGTCCAATAGAACCTATCGGCCACAATCTACCACAAGACAGGTTCGCATTCGAATCACCTTTTACTTGAAATGCTAAACCTCTATTTTTAACTATATTTTTATTAACTAAGTACATAAGCTCTGGTACTATTACACTTTGCGTCTCGGGATATAACCAATAGTTTGCAAATTTCATCACATCATTAGCTGTAGAAAATAAACCCGCACTTCCGCTTATGCCTCCTAGCAAAAAAGCTTTTTCGTCATGAACTTCGCCATGAATAAATCTGTCCTTATAAAATTCGGTTGCGGCAATACGATCAATATTTTCATTTTTAGGTAGGAATTTAGTATTTTGCAGTTTCCAAGGTATATAAATCATTTGTTCCACAAAGGCGTTTAATCTCATGCCCGTGATTTTTTCTATAATCTCCCCTAACAAAATCATGCCTAAGTCGCTATAAAGCACTTCTATACCAGGCTTGTTAATCATTTTTATTTGATTGATTTCAGACAATATATCCTTTTTGGCTGATCGTTCCATATTTGGTAAATCAGCAGGTAAACCAGAGGTGTGTTGTAACAAATGTTTTATTGTAATTTCTGGATACCTTAATTGTGGTAAGTAGGTTTGTACACTATCTTGTAAGTCTAATTCATTCATTTGATAGAGGTATAATATGGATGGTAGCGTTACCATTACTTTAGTTAATGAAGCTAAATCAAATATCGTTCCATCAGTTATTGAAATTTGCTTATTTTTATTATTCTCGTATGACCCATAACTCTTTAAAAAAACTAATTCACCGTTTTTTGAAACCGTTAATACTCCTCCGGGTATCTGGTTATCATTTACTAATTCTGCTAAATATTTATCGTACATACAATTTATCACTCACTAACCTTGAATATTTATTATTTTTTTAATATCAACCGTTGAACTACATTTTTTTTTCAATATTGCTATGATGGCTCCCATTACTGGTTTATTTTTAGATACTGTTATTTTAAGGTTATTGTTACCATTAAAACCTTGAGTGACTTTTTGTACAAGTAGCTTATTTTTAAATAACCCTCCTACTAATACATAGACCATTTGATCTGCTACTGAAAAAGGAATATTAAACTTTTTATACAGCGTATTTCCGCTCTTAATAATATGAAAAGCTGCATCTTCAATAATTGTATTCGCGACTGGATCTCCTTCTTCAGCAGCTTGAAAAACATATTTAGCCATATTAGCAATTTTCTCTTTTTCATTTGAATTACCGTAAATTTGCTGAATAAGTTGAGAAGGCTCTCTAATATTTTCTCCTTTCAATAACTTAGAAGCTATTGCTGTACTCTTCGCTAACCCATCTATTTGGTTAAATGTAGCTTCAAGTCCCCTATATCCTATGTAAAAACCACTACCCGGTTCCGCACCAATTAAATGTCCCCAACCGCCTACACGCAAAGTTTTTCCATTATTAACCCCATAAGTAATTGAACCTGTACCGCAAATCGATACAATACCTTCACTACCGTACGTACCAGAATAAAGAGCAATTAGAGCATCTGTTTCTATTAACACTTCTCCCAAAATTAATGAATCAGGTAATTTATGTTTAAAAATTTCCTGCCATTTCTGTCTATCATTCCTTCTACCTAATCCAGCAATACCAAAACAAACATGTATCTGTTCAGATCTATTGATTTTATTTGTAGTTAATAATTTTATTATCATTGAAACAACTCTATCTACTGATCTTTCAAAACTTGTACTATGTGGGTTTGATGCCTTTTCTTGGAGACAATCTAGTACCCCTATGTTCACTTGATAAAGTATAGCCTCGGTTTTTGTTCCCCCACCATCAATTCCTATAATGTACACCTTATTTTCATCCCCTATAACGAAACTCTTTTTGCAATGTTTCTACGAGTCTTATTTAAGTATACAGCCGTGGAATCATAATTTCTTGCCGCCACTCCTGTGTAAAGCATAACCACAATATTTAACTGAGCAATCCTAGAAGCAGTTGCTGCGCTCCTAATAATATCTGATTCATTAGATGATACATGTAGCGAAATATCTACCATTTCAGCTAAAGGGTTTTTCCCATATCGTGAAATACTAATTGTTGTTGCGCTTGCATTTTTTGCATTTTTAATGACCGATAATACGTGACTCGTCTCTCCTGAATACGAAATTCCTATGGCTACATCGGACTCCGTCAATGTCACTGAGGAAGTAATTTGTAAATGGGCGTCTTCATAAGCTGTGCAAGACTTATTAATTCTCAAAAATTTTTGCTGAGCATCTAATGCGATTATCTGAGAAGCAGCAGCCCCATAAAAATCTAGTCTTTTGGCACTATTAATTGCATCTATAGCTTTTTCAACATTATTATAGTTTAATATTTTTAATGTTTCAGTTATTGATTGTATATTTTTTTGGAAGACTTTCTCAATTAGAGAGTTAATATTTTCGTCTCTTGAAATCTCTTTATAATTATAATTATATAATTCATTTGTCTGAAGATCGCCCGCAATTCTCACTTTTAAATCTTGATATCCTGCAACACCAATGCTTTTACATAATCGTATTATTGCCGCTTGACTGAACCACTGCGTTCTGATAACTCTTTCACTGAAAGGCTTAACACCTCTTCAGGATACTCCAAAATATAGTTAGCAGCATTTTTTCAGCAGGTCGGACAATGTTTAAAGCTTCTCTGATTCTTACTAACCCATCATTATGTTTCACTACGTAACCACCCTATTAAAACTAATAATAGTATATTACTAGTGAAATAATATGTCAATAACTTAAATTAATTTAAAAATAAAATTTCAGATATTTTCTTATCACAAAATAGAATAGGTCATGTTAATTAACTCCACTAACACTATAGCCGTTTAAAATTAGTTTACAAAATTAAACTAATTTTGTATGATTTTAAGAGTCTATATATGGTCAATTGTCAGTCTCGCATATTTAGTTTGTTAAAGAACATCCTCCCTCTCCACCCAACTATACAACTCCCGCAATAAAACTCGATCTGACTTTACTTGCTGTATCGTATACTTTTTTCCTTTATAACGATCAGGGATCCGTTCTCCCGTTGCGTATCTATTCGCAGATGTACGTAATGTCACTTACTTCCCATTTTTATTGTTTTTCTGTACTGTGCCGAGTTTGCAACTACTGTTTTCTCTACATCTCTAATATGAACCCAAGAATAAAGTTCTTTCAGTAAAACCCGGTTACTTCCTCGCTGCATGACAGTGTATGTCTTTCCTTTATATCGTTCAGGAATCCGTTCCCCGGTTGCATAATGAGTAGCTGAATGTCTTAAGGTAACTTTTTCATGCAACATCACATTATTGTTGGACGTTAGATAGTTCGTATCGGTAACTTTAACCACTTTTTTAACCGTTACTACCTCTACTCCAGCACGAACTTTCTTAATAAATGTACTCCAATTTACCCCTTTATGTCCTTGTCTCATTAGTTCGGACAATTTTTTCCAATCCAATGATGATGCTGCTTTATTTCTTTGATGTATGAAGGAAGCGTCGGGCTGTTGATCTTGCAATTAAACGAATTAGAAAGTCATTGCAAGGATGACCGGATGATGAAGGACAAATTAAAACACTGCGAGGATTGGGGTATCAGTTCCGTGTTTACCAAAAATGAAACCAATAACCAATTAACAATCAAACAAACTCCACTTCGGAGATATTGGACAATTAGATACTTATTAACATTATGTATGGGACTTTTTATTCTTGCAATCATTTCTGCTTCTTGGATTCGCCATAATACATTAGACAACAGGTTAAACTTGATGTCACTGTTGGCAGACAGCATGGCAGATCGAATTGTCGCAGTGAATGAGCAAACCCAAAATCCAACCGTTCTTAGTTATGAAGAAGAAATATAAAACAGAATTAGAAATCGATCCTTTTACGTATATAGCAGATACAAATGGAACTATTATTTGAAATTATCAATCACAAGGGCCAATAAAACAAAAATTAAATCCATCCATTTTAATGACGGATAAAAGAATTCAAAAAACTGACCTTTGGTAAAAATGAATTTTATCTAGTTAAATCCCCTCTTCTCATCAATAATTCAATTATTGGTTGGGTAGTGATGATCGACACGAAAGATAATTTAGCTTACGTTAATCAAGAATACACACAGCTTGCAATTATGATTATTGGTCTAGCATTATTTGGCTGGGCTGCAATTTATGTTTTATCAAACCGGCCAGCAAAACTCATTAAAAATGTGGCCGCAGCAGCAAAACAAGTAGCAGGAGGGAATTATCAAATCAATTTGCCTGAAACAAGTAAAGAAAAAGAAGTACATGAATTAATCGATTCTTTTAAAGAAATGACCATTAAATTAGAAAAACTTGAATCATTACGGACAGAGCTTTTGGCTGGTATTACGCATGAATTGAAAACTCCAGTATCTTCTATGAGCGGCTTATTGCAAGCACTTAAGGAAGGAGTCGTTTCTGGAGAAGAGGCAAAAGAGTTTTTAACTATATCGTTAAATGAAACAGAAAAAATGCAGACGATGGTGGAAGATTTGCTCGCATTCAATCAATTTGCTACAAATACAGTCCCTATTAACAAGAAACTTCAAAATATAAACGAAATAGTAGAAGAAGCAGTTACTAGTTGGAAAATTACTCACCAACTTGAAAAAATAATTATCAAAGTATCTAAACTAACAAATCCAGTGGAAATAATATCGATCCAAAACGTTTTCAACAAATTATGACGAACCTACTAAACAATGCACGACAGGCTATGAACAATAAAGGTGACATTTTTATTAACGTAATGGAGAATAATTCCCAAATGATGATAGAGATATCGGACACGGGGAGTGGAATACCTGATGCAGAGCAACCATTTATTTTCGAACGTTTATATCGTGGTGAAAAGAAAAAATATAAAATAAGAGGATTAGGACTAGGTCTAGCTCTTAGTAAAATGATTGTCCAAGCCCATGGTGGAGATTTAGTGTTAGTAAAAAGCAATAACGACGGGACAACCTACCGAATAACTTTGCCCAAATAACGGCTGACTATCTAATTGGTTGCTTGACATCTGCTTATAATATGAGCAGTTACTCCAACTGGTTCACGCACAACGTAATCCAGTAATCCATCTTCAATTGGAATCATGTTACCCATAACCTTATCGGCAGCGCCTCCAAAAAGCGAAAATACCTTATTGCTGCTTCTACATCCGCGTATGCCTGAGAAAGAGGCTTTCCTACATCAACAGATTCAAGTTTAGCTAATTCATCTCTGTGCGTCTTTATTTTATCAGCTAAATCAAATAATATTTCCTTACGTTCAAACGCTTTTATTTTTCTCCAGCTCTCTCCGTGAAAAGCAGTATAAGCGGCTTTAACAGCAATATCAACATCTTCTCTCGTTCCACGTGGGATAACAGCAATTTTATCTCCATTAGAGGATTTCTTACAACTATTCCATCAGCATCTGTATGTCGTAGTCACTTACCATTAATATACATCTGAAACTTTTGCACTAGCGTTCTCTCCTTCAGACAACTATATATTTCTTCCGCCATCGACATGCAGAACGGCTCCCGTAACCATATCTGTCGCATCCGATAGCAGAAACTTAACTGATTGAGCAATATCTGCTGGATTTAGCAGCCTTCCAACTGGTACACTCTTTTCAAATACCGTTTTTTTTCGTATCATCGACATTTGCTCCACGTTTTGAAAATTGACCAAGCATATTCTTTCATCTTTAAACTCGAGCCCTTCTGTAACAAGAGATATGCAAGTGGATTCTCCCTCCTGTTTACCATCCTTATATCCTCAGTTCCAACCCAATAACCATCGATTAAGTCCTCTTCAGTTACCTTGGCACCAACTCTGCATTAGAAATGAATTCTACAAAGATAGTAATGCTTCGTAAAATTTTTAATGCAAAAAAATAACAAAACACTATATCATTAAATGATTTTTTCATTGTTAGTCCTATCACATCAGGAGATAGAAGTGTTTATCCAATAAATCATTGACATTTTAAAATAAATAAGATAACCTTCTTGTAAAGAATTAAGTTCATCATAAGAGAACTAAGGGGGTAAATTAAAATTAACAAGGTTAACAGAAAACAGATTACAATGTATTGGTATTTTAGAAGGGAGAAGTCGTTATTAATCTAAATGTTGATTTTTAAGAATTAATGAGAAAACAGCAGTATAGCATTCGCAAAAGAAACATTAATATGAGCTTCTGAATAAAGATGACAAAAAATATCGTTTTTGGAATGATAGTACTAAATCTGCCAACATTTATTATTTTTCAAAAAAAAGTTAAGGAGAATTCTATGAAGGAAATTAATGTTAATAATTTTATTGATAACCAAAATTTTAAGCGATTTCATTTAGTGTTACTGATATCTTGTATATTTATTATTGTTGCAGACGGTTACGATATGTTTATGCTAGGTGCTATTCTTCCACAATTGATGGAAGAATGGGCAATGGATTCCGTTACTGCAGGTAAAATAGGTAGTTATGGACTTCTTGGAATGATGTTAGGGGCAATGATATTTGGACCTATAGCCGACCGATTTGGTAGAAAAAGTGTTATATTAATTTGTACATTTATTTTTACTGTGTTTACATTCACATCTGGATTTGCCAATGATCCATTTTCTTTTGGCGTCCAACGTTTTATTGCAGGGATTGGACTAGGAGGTGTAATGCCAAACCTTATTGCACTTATTACTGAATATGCACCAAAGAATTTGCGGAACACTCTTGTTGCTATCATGTTTAGTGGTCATGCATTTGGCGGCATTCTTGCTTCGCTAGGTGCTTTGGTGTTATTACCAATCTTTGATTGGCGTGCTGTTGTTTGGGTCGCTGGTCTACCACTATTCGCATTACCAATCCTATATAAAGTTTTGCCTGAATCATATAGTTATTATATGAAGGAAAATAAAAAGGAAAAACTGATTCCTATTTTGAATAAAATGAATGAAAACGATTCGTTTGATAAAGAAGATGTATTTATAATGAATAAAACAGACGATACGGATACTTCTTTTAAGAAACTATTTATTGAAAAACGAGCATTAAGTACCTTGATGTTTTGGGTTGCAGCATTTATGTGTTTATTAGTTATGTATGGTTTGAGTACTTGGTTACCTAAAATTATGCAATCTTCAGGATATCCTGTTGGTTCCAGTTTACTATTTTTAATAACACTTAATTTAGGGGCTGTAGTAGGAGCTATATTTGGCGGCAAACTTGCTGATCGTTTTGGCTCGCGGAAGGTACTAATTACTTTTTTTATAATTGGATTTTTGTCACTTACTGCTTTAAGTTTTAGACCAAATGCTATAGTTCTATACATATTACTTTTTATTGCTGGGGGAACGACTACAGGAACCCAAATTAATACCAATTCATATGTTTCACAATTTTATCCATCTGGTATCCGTTCAACAGGAGTTGGTTGGGAGTTGGGAGTGGGAAGGATAGGTGCTATGATTGGCCCTGCTCTTGGTGGATTTTTACTAAGTTCACAGCTCCCATTGCAGTTTAATTTCTTGGCATTTGCAATTCCTTGTATTATTGGTGCGATAGCCATCTGGTTAGTTCAAGAGAAATATGGTCAGTCAACAGGTAATATTAATAAGGATAATTTTAATATTGGGGATTTAAAACTTCATTCAGAAAGAAAATCTATTTAAATAAAGAAGACTTGGTTCAGATGGAGAAATGTATCAAACGAAGAACGCGGCTTCCTGGGACAGGGACTGCGCTTACTCGTCTCATCGAAGACCATGTGCACTTTCATTCGTCCCACCAAAAAGCGTTTGTGCAAACGTTTTCCCTAGCACGTCCTGTGCATCGAAACTCCATCTGAACCTTAGTCGCACTTATTTCGGAGCTTGGCAAATAAATAATAATTTATTTGCATAAGGGTAACATCGCTTCTGACTGCCCATGGCGGCTCATCAATCAGCGTGTTTTTAGCGGCACTTATCTCCCGCCTGAAAGGCTAAGAGTTTTAGTAACGCCGCGGAGATAAAAAGAGAATGTAGGAGCATTGGCATTGTTGTAAATGAACATGTAAACACAAATTTTCTCAAGAAAAAAGTCCTTTCTAATGTTGCTGGTAACAACACTTTATAAGAAAGGACGACTTTTTTTCGTTTATTAACCGGATTTTACATATTTAAATTTTTTTTAAGTTCCTATATATAATTTTTTTTCCTATTATTAATAGTTGTACTGTTCAATAACCGGTTGGACATTTCTATTATTATATAAAAGTGGCTTCGTATCGTTTTTCTTTATATTGATCACTTCTCCTATTAATATATAATGATCTCCAGCTTCAATTTGTTGGTGCTTTTTACACTCCAACAATCCAAACATATCATTTATTATAGGTAAATTATTTTCAATTAATTGCCGATTTGTATCATTGAATCGTTCTTCTTTATCACTGCTAGCAAATAAATAACATAACTCTATTTGATGATCAGATAAAATATTCACTGCAAATGTCTCGGATTTTGATAAATGAATCTAAGCTTCTTGATTTTTTATCAATAGACCATAGAATTAATAAAGGATCAATGGATACAGAAGCAAACGAGTTAACCGTTAGACCTATTGGAGTATCGTTATCCAACGGAGTAACAACAGTTACACCTGTTGGGTAATTCCCCTTACATTTTTAAATAAATCAATCATCACCTATCACCCCGTTTTCGTTTGAATATTCATGGGTTGCTCTATATAATCATTACTTCGGTTTCTTTCTGAATACTTCACTAAATATGTCACTAGACGACCAGAACCGAACACAAGTTTATTTTCAGATTTTTCAAATGCTCTTGAGGCAAAATGAAGAAAATGAATAATTTCTGTTCTCCGATGAATAACATTTATACAACCTTGATCGAAAAACCATTGATCAATCGTGTTATAAACACCTCGATTTATCCCAAATTCTTGATAAATAAATTTGTGAAATGAAAGATCAGTACTATGAATAAGATCACAATCCATTTGCATTTAAATCACTCGCTTTCATCAAATCTTTCAAGAATTAAGCGTTTTAAGTCATTTGGACAAAATGTTTATATTCCTGAAACTCTGATAATGCTGACTTTCCATTTAATCGTCCTAACCCACTTTGATCAAATACAAGCCCCCAAGCATTTACCCAAACTGTTCCCGCTTTTATTTTTTCAGGCATAGTTAATGATCGCTGGCGACAATTTGTCCAAATGGAAGCAGCTAGACCGTACTCCGTAGCAATTGACATCCCTATCTGTTTACAGGGAATCAACATTTTCTTTCCTGTTAAAATATACACGTTAAAGCTAACCTTTACAAATTTTCCGAACGAGAAAGCCCACTCCTTTAGGTGTGGGATGATAGTGAAGTCAAATACGGAGTTCCACTGATAAACAGAAGGTTTGTGGTACTTCAAGTATTTGAATATTTGAATATTTCAGTGGTTATCTTTCCACATAATTAAATTAAATTGTTCAAAACGTGTAGGTATAGATATTGGTACGTCTACTATTGCGATATGCAGTAAAGATAAAGTCCAACTTCAAGAACTTGCGCCAGAGTGCAAAACTAACGAAAATGGAACAATAAAAAAAGGTAGATTAAATTGGACATACTCTAAAAAATACAAGAAACTATGCAAAAAGAGAAAAGAACTTTATCGTAAAATCGCTGTTCAACGTAAAATGGCACACGAAAAAACCGCTAATGAAGTCCTTTCTCTTGGTTCTGATGTTCGAGTTGAAACCATGCGGTTTCAATCTCTGCAAAAGCATGCGAAAAATACCACACGCAATAAGAAAAATGGCAAAATCAATCGTAAGAACAGATTCGGCAAATCAATAGCCAACCGCGCTCCAGCGATGTTGCTAATAATAATTGACCGAAAACTAGGCTATCAAGTTCGTTCTTTGAAGAATATAGATACTCACGCAACAAAAGCGAGTCAATTCAACCATATAACAGGAGAATATGGTAAAAAACAACTTTCAGAACGTTGGAATGATTTCGGGGAATTTTTCATCCAACGTGATTTATATAGTGCCTTTTTAATCAGTAACACAAACGAAAGTTTTAA